>JBGSQV010000032.1:0-4984 GCA_041737855.1 Minisyncoccia bacterium
TTTAAAAGTAATATTTTAGCTGTTGGAGCATCAATTTATTGCTCAAATCCAGATGAATTTATTAAAAATAATAATATTTTAAAAGGTTGGGGGGTAAGCGAGTTAGATTTTATCCGTTACTTTAATAAAAAAATATCAAAATCAATTAATTCAGTTACAGAAATTGATGGAAAAAATCAATTAATTGCAATTAAAAAATATTCCAATGTTGCTATTAAAGAAATAATTAATACAAATAAAGAAGTTTCTGAGTTTATATTTTGGGGTAAGGGAAATTTTGAAGAACCATATACAGCAACATGGTTACTTGAAAAAAATCTTCTTAGAAAAAACTATGTAATTCCATTTGAAGTTACTACTGGATCAGGTAGAAGTAAGGGAGATTTTACAATTGTCATTAAACCTTCTTAATAAGTTTTAGTGACTTAAATACCTCTTTAGCTACAAGTTTAATAACAGGTATACTAATACTGTTTCCAATTTGTTTATAACTATGTGATTTATTTCTCTCTATTTTATAATTTTCTGGAAATCCTTGTATTCTTAGACATTCACGAGTTGTAAATTTTCTCATTTCGTTAACTAACACTGGTACATTATTCCCTCCTGTTCCCATTTTTGCTGTTAATGTGGGAGATATACCATCATATCTAAAAGAACATTTTGATTTTCTTATTTCATACGCAATTAAATTTTCTTCACCAGAAATATCTTTCTTTTTTAAATTATTTTTTATATTAAACTCTGCTGTTTTTGATATATAGTGATCAGTGATATTTTTTTCAAGAATATCACTGATTAATTTACCTCCTTTTTTAGGAGATGGAAAGTTAAAAGTTATATTTTTATTTAAAAAACCAACAATATATATTCTTTCTCTATTTTGTGGAACACCGAAATCTTTAGAATTTAAAACTTTATAAAAAACATTGTATCCTAAATTATCATCAAATTTATTAATATTTCTAATGCCATTAATCTTAGTCGCTACTGTGTTTAATATTACATTTAAAGTTTTACCACTATCATGATTAACCAACCCTCTAACATTTTCCAAGATAAAAACCTGTGGTTTTTTTTCTTTTATAATTCTTGCAATATCAAAAAAAAGTGTTCCACGAGTATCATTAAAACCTTTCCTTAATCCTGCAATACTAAAAGGCTGACAGGGAAAACCCGCACAAAGTATATCAAAATCAGGGATTTCTGAAACTTTAACTTTTGTGATATCTGATAAGGGATATTCTCCAAAATTCTCTTTATAAGTTTTGCAGACATACTTATCATTATCAGAACTATAAACACACTTAGCACCAAATGACTCAAGTGCTATTCTAAAACCACCAATTCCACAAAATAAATCAATAAATTTCATATTTTTAAGATATTATATTTCTTTTTTCGGTTGGTTTTTTAAACAAACCTTTTAAAAAATGTTCAATTACATCGACAGTAAATGCATTACCTATCATTTTATACCTTTGAGTATTACTCCCAATTGATGTATAATTATCTGGTATTTTTTGAAGCCTCTCACATTCTAAAGGAGATAGTTTCCTAACCCTATCATTAAGAAAAATTTTGGTTGTGTCAGCTCTAGCTAAAATTGTTGGTGATTTACCAAGAATAGAGTAGACTCTTCTTTGTCTTTCATTGTCATTAATTATATTTATTGGAATATCAAATAATTTTAATATCTTATTTTCCTTCTTAATATTCATATGTTGTTTTGTCTTTAAAAAGTTATCAATATTATTTTTTGTAAAGTACAGTGTTTCATCAGCATTTTTTTCCAAAATACCCTCGATAGATTCACTATTATCCACAATAGGCAACTCTGGGTGATCTAAATTAGTCCAATAACATCTTGGTCTAGATTGAGCAGAAAATTTAGCAGAATTTACTGGTATAAAATTCACCCCTACTTCTTTACTCATAAATCCAGCCCATTTATTTTGAACATTTTCCAGTAAAAAATATGTGGGTTTAATTTCTTTATATATTCTTAAATATTCATAAAAAAGTTTAGATTTTTCACCTTGAAGCCCTAGTCCATTTTTTGCGTTACTAAGATCTTGGCAAGGACTACCACCAATCAATAAATCGATTTTGGGAAGATCTTTAGCTTTTATATTTTTTATATCACCTAATTGTATAATATTAGGATAATTTTTCTTTGAAACAGCTATTGCATGTTTATCAATTTCTGATGAGTAATAATTTTTTACCCTAATACCTAATTTATCAAGTGCAATCATTGCACATGAAATACCATCAAATAAACTAAGTACATTTATTGGCTTAAGATTATTTTCTAAATCATAATTATTTTTTATATTTCTAATAATTTTTTCAACTACCCCTCTTATCTCAACTTCTTTTCTGTAAATTGGGAAAAGTGTAGCGTTTGATGGCTGAAGTCTAAATGTACCATTTTCTCTATATATTTTTTTTAAAGTTGCTTCATTTTCATCAATAACGGCAACAACTGTTTGCCCATTTTCGGCAGTTTCTTGTTTTCTAATTATAACAATATCTCCATCAAAGATATTTTCTTCAATCATACTATTACCCATAACCCTTAAGGCATATAATTTTTCTGGTAATTTTACTTCATTTTTAGATAAAGTTACAAATCCATCAGGGATTTCTATTGCTTCTATTGGTTGTCCTGCCGCAATGGTTCCCAAAATTGGAATACTAATCATTTGATTATTTGGTAAAACATTAATTGCTCGGTGTTGGCTTCCTTGTTTTGAAAGAAGTTTTTTGTTTTTTAATTGCTGAATGTAATAGTGTGCAGTAGAAACTGAGGCGAGTTTAAATCTTTTTTGGATTTCTTCTAGAGTTGGGGAGTATTTATTTTTTTTCTGATACTTCTCTATAAAATCCAGAACTTGTTGTTGCTTTTTTGTGACCATAGTGATATTATAGAAAATATATAGAAAGTTTGCAAATCAAGTTATCCCCACTTTTTATAAAATTAAGACTAACAATATGGCTATCCCTAATTCACAACTGGATACTTGGAGCAAACAAGGTTCGATTACACAATCGGCTTCTACTTATGCGTCAGTTAAAAATGCATTGGAGTCCACAAATTCTCTTTATAAAGATAAGAGCTTTGAAGTTTTCTTGCAGGGTTCATATGGGAACGATACAAATATTTATGCAGAAAGTGATGTAGATGTAGTTATTAAGTTGGACGCAGTTTTTCGTGGAGATATAGATTCGTTGTCTGCTGAAGAAAAAACTGCATATCATAATCTTCCAAACGCTACCTATGATTTTAATGATTTTAAAAAACATGTGCTTATAAGATTACAAACTGCTTTTGGAAAAGAAAACATTATTGAAGGCGAAAAAGCAATAAAAATTAAGCCGAACCTCTCAAGGAGAAGTGTAGATGTTGTTGTGGCACATCAACATCGTAGATATCACAGTTGGCCACATAATTATACCTCTGGCATTGTTTTCTCAACAAAATCAGGTAGTGAAATTATTAACTTTCCTAAAAAACATTCCGAGGATTGCACAACTAAACATCAAGGGACTAGTAATAATTTCAAGCCGATGGTTCGCATTTTCAAAAACATAAGGAGTAAGCTTGTTGATGATGGAAAAATAACAAAAGATATTGCTCCGTCGTATTTCATTGAAGGGTTGATACATAATGTACCAGCAAATTTATTTACTGGTACTTATGAAAATATGGTCGTCAATATTCTAAATTGGTTTCATAATATGTCTGACCGCACAAATTTGGTGTGTGCTAATGGGCAATATTATCTTTTGAGAGATGCGAGTTTAGTTTGTTGGCCACCAGCTAATGCTAAAAAATTTATAAGTGAATCGATTACGCTTTGGAATAACTGGAGATAAAATATATGAATATAGACAATAATAACTACAAGAAATTTACCGTTTTCATTTTAGTGCTTGTTGCTATAAGTACTTTGATTATGTATATGATTTCAGCTTTATGTGAGAAAAATGGTGTAAAAATCCCGTGGTATATAGAAACCCCTTCAATACCAAGTATTTATGCTCTATTATTTTTATCTTTTGATAAATTCTTTTGGAAATTCAAAATTTTTAAAAAACTGGGAATAATTATTGCAGATGATTTGAATGGTAAATGGAAAGGAAAAGTAAAATCGTCTCATGATAACTTTAAAAGCGAGACTCCTGTAGAATTGGACATCACACAAAGTGCAACAAAAATTAAAATTTGTGGGGTTTTTAATGAATCAAAATCAGTTAGTATTCACGAAAATTTTGGGCAAAGTGAGGTAGATAACCAGACCGCATTGTATTACTTTTTTCGAAATGAACCCAAATATGATGCGGTAGAGACAATGGCAATGCACGACGGAGCAGTGAAATTACTTTACAATCCAAAAGAAAAAACTTTATCTGGTTATTATTTTTCTGGTAGAGATCGTAATAATCATGGAACCATAGAAGTAACTAAGGTGGAATAAAAATTGAATTTTCTAGGGAGCCTCGCTCGCACCCCTCTCGTCCTTGCGAGCGGGGTTTTGTGTGTGCGCGAACGGGAGGGTGGGTCAAGCGCATTTGTATTTGAGCCTCGGGCATTTCCGCTATGAGCGTCCATGGCTAAAGGATGAGCGCCGAAGTTGTATATCTCACAGAAGTTTAGTAGCGAAAGCGACACCACGAACATAAATATGCAAAGCGTGGAGTGGGGATGGCGAGGGCGGAACTATTTCGGGGTAATCCCCGAAATTAGTAGCCCGACCCGGGGAGAGGAAACTTCCTCTCCCCAAGAAGCGTGAGCAAAGCGAACACATAGGCACCTAGGCGCGAGTAGCCATAGCGGAAATGCCCGAGGCGGATGCCGAGGGTGCATCCCCTTTAGACTTGGACGACCACATAGCGAAAGAAATGAACGAGACAATTTTATGATATGATGTATTTGTATTTTTGTCCGCCCCGAATTTCGCCAAAAGAAAACGGATGG
>JBGSQV010000072.1:0-5249 GCA_041737855.1 Minisyncoccia bacterium
TGGGTTGGGGAATTTGGTTTCTCGTGTTATGACTATGGCGGTTAATTATAACGTTAGACTTTCTGAGGATGATTTAAAGATTAAATATTATACAGAACAAGTTACTGATTTAGAAAATTTTGATATAAATAAATTTGTAAATTTAATCTGGTTTAATTTAAGTAGTTTGGATGAATACATACAAAAGAATGAACCATTCAAAAAAATAAAAATAAATAAAGAAGAAGCAGAGAGGAATGTTCATTATTTACTTATTCATTTGTATGGAGCTGCTTTAGCTCTTGATATTATTCTCCCTGAAACTGCTAAGAAAATACAAGAACTAATCATAGAAAATAAAAAACCAGAAACTCCATTGTTTTTAAGAAAAGACTAATAATATGCCTAAATATATAGATATACATTCTCATTTAAATTTGAGTCAATTTGATTCTGATAGAGAAGAAGTTATACAAAAATTAAAAGATGAAAACATTACTACTATTACAGTTGGTGCGGATTATAAGTCCTCAGTTCTTGCTGTAGAACTCGCAGATAAACACGAGCATCTGTATGCTTGTGTTGGGCTTCACCCAAGTGATGTTTTAATAGAAGAGTTTAATTACAATGATATGCTCGCTTTAGCTAAGAATAAAAAAGTTGTAGCTATTGGTGAATGTGGATTAGATTATTTTAGAGAGAATGATGAAGATTTTAAAATTAAACAAAAAGAAATTTTTAATCTACATGTTGATCTTGCTATTGAAGTTGGTAAACCATTGATGATACATGCAAGAGCAAGTAAGGGAACTATGAATGCATATAGTGACGCATTGGATATATTGGAATCTAAAAAAATAAATAATCCAGAGCTTATGGCTAACTTTCACTTTTTTGCTGGAGATATAAATATAGCAAAGAGGGCAGTTGGTTTAGGTTTTACTTTATCTTTTGATGGTCCTATTACATTTTCTCATGATTATGATGAAGTTATAAAAGAGATACCACTTGAGTCAATTATGGCTGAGACTGACTCACCATTTGCAGCACCAATACCTTTTCGAGGTAAAAGATGTGAACCACAGATGGTTAAAGAAGTGATAAAAACGATAGCAGGATTGAAAGGATTATCTGAAGAAGAAACTCTCAATACTATAAATAAAAATATCTTCCGAGTTTTTGGTATATAGTTGTGAAAATCTCCGGGGGTCCAACACCCGGGAAATAAAGTATTATTTTGTAAGTAAAAGTTTTTTGAAATTATTAAATTCTCCGGGTGTTGGACCCCCGGAGATATTTTGACATTATTGATAATCTTTGTTAATATGGGGCTTATCTCGTTTATTACGACCCTGAAGTCGTAATACTTAGGTCCATAATGAGATTTATTAGAATTAACAATTTATCGCGTTTTAACGCTAAACTACATGGCAAAAAAGATAGTAGAAGAAGTTGAGGGAGAGGAAAAAGAAATCCGTCTTCATGTTTACGAAGTAGGTTACATTATGTTGCCTACAATAGCAGAAGAAGGTCTTGGAGAAGAGGTAACTCTATTCAAGGATATGTTTGTGGAAAATGGGGCAGTATTCATTTCTGATGAATATCCTAAATTAATAGAATTGGCATATGAAATGTCTCGTTCTATTGAAAATAAGAAACAGAAGTTTTCTTATGGTTACTTTGGTTGGGTAAAGTTTGAGTGTACTACAGACCAAGCTAAAGTTATAAAAGAAATCTTAGACAAGAATGAAAAACTCGTTCGTTTCTTGATGATTAAAACTGTTCGTGAAAACACTATGTCCGTAAAACGTTCATACAGCAAGCAAGATGGAGCAAGTAAGCGTCGTCCTACAACAAAGACTAAGGATGCTGAACCAATAAACGAAGAAGTTATCGACAAAGAGATCGACGCTCTTGTGGTATAATTATTTAAGTATACCGTTAGAAGCCGCGGTCGCAGTATCTAACGGAGTAGATTTTATTTTAAAAATTTAGTCGAAACAATAAAAACTAAGCAGGATTTATACAAGACCGCTACCTGCTTCTAACGATATGTATTTAAACAAAGCATTTATAATAGGGAACTTAACTCGAGATCCAGAACTTAAAGCAATTCCATCTGGTATTAAAGTATGTAGTTTCTCTGTTGCCACAAATCGTGTTTGGAAAGATAAAAATGGAGCAAAACAAGAAGCTGCAGATTATCACAATATTGTAGTGTTCGGACGACAAGCAGAAACAGTTGCTCAATATATGAAGAAGGGTAGCCAAGTTATGATTGAAGGTCGCATGCAAACTCGAAGTTGGGATGACACTGCTACAAATACAAAGAAATATCGTACTGAAGTTATTGCAGATCGTGTTCAATTTGGTTCAAATAGCTCATCTGGTAGTTCAAGTCCTTCTGCAAGTAGTGCCCCTAAGAGTGCACCACAAGAAGAAAGTGATAGTCTAGATACTATTGAATACCCAGAAGAACAGATCAATGCAGAGGATATTCCTTTTTAAGAAATTATAAATTAAGAATTAAGAATTAATATGAAACAAGATTATTTTTCATCAAACAATATAAAACATGTTGACTACAAGGACACAGAAGTTCTAAAAAGATTTCTTACTCCAAGTGCTCGCATGCTTTCACGTAGACGTACAGATGTTACAGCAAAGAATCAAAGAAAACTTGCTGAAGCTATCAAACGTGCTCGTTTTATGGGGTTACTTCCCTACATTTCCAAATAGGAAATCGGGCGACCCTTTGGGTTTAGCCATATATCTCTAAGTAATAAAATACAAAATATCCCCGACTTTTGGTCGGGGGTATTTTCTTTATATTCTTATGTATGTGGATAAATCTATTGTAAGGGGGGGTAATATGATACAATATAACCATATTAATAATATTCATACGGCACCTTAATTGTTGTGTTTTATGATTAAAATCATATGAAAAAGTTATTAGCAGGTCTGTTTATTTTTGGATTTTTTGCTATAGGAGTTCAAGTTACTCACGCTTCTATTCTAAGTGATGCATTGTCAAAAATTGATAGTCTTCAAAAAGAATTAATGCAATTAAAAGCTAATCTTGGTGCTTCTGCTCTAGCTAGTGACCCAGGAGAAGATCCAATTTTATGTCCCATAGGATCAACCTCTTGTACTCCTACTTCAGATACAACTCCTCGTATCTCATACTGGGGTGGTAAAGTAAATCAACATGTAGATGTATCATCTAGTATGTGGATTACAGATCCAGATGGTTATTCCGGCTCAGGAATAGATCAGCTCACTTACTGTAAAAAATGGTATCCCAACACAACAAGAGTAGAAGAATATAAGAATGAGACTATTAGCACTTGGCATAGTGCTGGAAATGTAGGTAGTTACCCAAGTACAAAGATGAGTTATAAGTGTGTGCAAGAGAATACAGATATAAGAGCTTTTGTTATGCTTAATTCTCCAAAAGGAGGAGAAACGTATACTGTAGGACAAAAGATTACAATTAGATGGAAAACTGAAAATATTCCTATTGGTGAAAAAAATATATCTATTGCTTTACGTGGAAATACTTTAGATGGTAGAAGTAATGTATTTTTTGAGGGAGCATTGGCTTTGGAAACTCAGAATGATGGAATTGAAACAGTCACTCTTTCTCCTGATATTTTTACAAAGAATAATTCTTTGTTTGGAAAATTCTTTAGGGTTATTGTTATGGCAAATACAGATCATTCATATCAGGATGAATCTGTTGATTTATTCACAATTAATTCTTCAACAACCACTCCTACTACCGACTTAACTCCTCGCATTTCATATTGGAGTGGAAAAGTTAATCAGCATGTAGATGTTGCCGCAGGTATGTGGCAAACAGATCCAGATGGAACTTCTGGTTCAGGAATATATCAACTAACATATTGTAAAAAATGGTATCCAAATACAACAAGAGTAGAAAGTTACAAAAATGAGACTATCAATGCTTGGCATAGTGCTGGAAATGTAGGTAGTTACCCAAGTACAAAGATGAGTTATAAGTGTGTGCAAGATTCAATTATTATTGACAATTTGACCACTATTACTTATCCAAGTAAAGATGCAAATTTTATTCAAGGCCAATCAAATAAAATTTCTTGGACTGGTGGAAAAAATAAAGTACAAATTGGTCTTGTGAATCCAACCTATACAAGTAATATTCTTACAGGTGTTGTTGGGTGGATTGAACTTAATGGTAAACCAGACTCAAATATAACTTGGGATGGAAAATTAATAACAGATCTTTCTGGAAAAAATTCTTGGAATATTTATCCTGGACAATATAAAATTATTGTAGTTTCTGAAAATAAAGATGGTAACTATTGTATTAATACAGAAAGTAATGAAAAAAATTGTAACTCAAATCTAAGTGATAATATTTATGTAAAAAGTAGCTCTATGGTAACAACCCCTTTGGTGACTACAACACCAGGAGAAGATCCTACTGGATGTCCTATCGGTGCTATTTATAGCTCAACCACAGGGCAATTATGTTCAAGTTCCTCAAATGTAGACACCGGTTGTTCTTATGGTGATATTTATAGTTCAACTACAGGTCAAAAATGTCTAAACAATTCTACAACACCTTCAAATATTAATTCTAATAATACTTATGCAAATAATATTGTTTCTTCGTCTCAATCAAATCAAACTCTTAAAGTTGGAGTAAAAAGTGATGATGTTAAAATTCTTCAAAGATTTCTTGGGATAACAGAAGATGGATCATTTGGTCCTATGACAAAAGCAAAAGTTATGGAATGGCAAGCAGCTAATGGACTTACTCCAGATGGAGCATTTGGAAAAAATAGTCGCCAGAAGGCAGGATTATAATAATTAGATAGAAAATGCCCTGACCGAAGGTCAGGGCATTTTCTTATATTATTGTAACTGTAATAATTTTAAAAATTCTTCTAGTTCTTTTCCCTTGATTTCTCGGTATTCACCTAAGGGTATTTTACCTATTTCGATGTTCATAACACGAATACGTCTAAGGTTTACTACTTTATGGTGTAGAGCCTCACACATACGTCGTATTTGGCGTTTTTTGCCCTCTGTAAGGACTATATGGAAAGTATCCTTACTTTGACTCGCCGAAGCTTTAGCGGAGGTGGTCTTACGCCATACCTTACATTTCTTACTTACAAAGCCATCAAAACGAACACCTTCTGACATGAGCTTTATAAAACTATCTGAGAAATTTGGTTCAACTTTTACAACATATTCCTTTTCGTGAACATAACGAGGGG
>JBGSQV010000096.1:0-4166 GCA_041737855.1 Minisyncoccia bacterium
GGTCTCTACCTCTAACTTCTGCTTCCATTGGGGCTCCCTCTAAAACTCCCCCTATAGCAATTTTTATATTTTCAGCGGTTCTCTCCCCAACCAAAAGTTTAAACTCATCTTTCATATAATTAATTATATTTGAGTTAAGTAAATCTCCCGCAATTTTTAAATTCTTTGAGCAAACAACACCAGAAAGAGATATAACTGCAACATCCGTTGTTCCTCCTCCTATATCTACAATAACAGAACCAAGAGGTTCTTTTACTGGTAATCGTATCCCTATAGCAGCAGCCATCGGTTCTTCTACTATATAAACTTCACGAGCTCCAGCTGAACGAGCTGCGTCTTCTACTGCACGAATTTCTACATTTGTAATACCAGTTGGTACCCCAACAACAACTCTAGGTCTAATAAACTTTTTAGATATTTTTTCTGTTTTATTAATTAAATAAGTTATCATTTCTTCTGTAACTTCAAAGTCTGAAATAACTCCATCTACAATAGGACGCACGGCGCGAATATGCCCTGGAGTACGCCCAAGCATTTGTTTTGCTTCTGCACCCACTGCGACAATCTGCCCAGTCTTTTGATTCACAACAACTACAGAAGGCTCATTGATGATTACCCCGTGACCCTTTAAATAGACCAGTGTATTTGCTGTCCCTAAGTCTATCCCTATATCGTTCGAAAACATTTTGTAGAATTTGTTAAACATAATAAATATTAACCATTCGTTTTTAGTAGATTTAATAATTCTTCTTTGTTGACAATTCTTCCCTTCTCTTCTGTTCGTTTTTTGATTTCAAAACCTCCTTCTTCTAAACTACGTTTTGAAACAACAACTCTATAAGGGATTCCAATAAGATCAGAATCTGCAAATTTTTCTCCAGCACTTACATCGATGCGATCATCATATAAAACTTCAACCTTGTTTGATAAAAGTTCTTCATAAAGTTTTGAGGCTTCTTTGTTTGTTATTTCATCTTTTCCAAGTGAAAGTAAATGAAGATCAAAAGGAGCTACTGATTCTGGCCATATAATACCCTTATCGTCAGATAAAACTTCTACGATAGTACCCATAAGTCTACCAAGACCAACACCATAAGACCCCATTATTACAAGATTATCTTTGCCATTTTCATCTTTATATTTCAAATCAAAAGGTTCTGAAAACTTTGTTCCTAATGAGAAAATATTTCCAACTTCAATAGCTCTCTTTTCTACAAGAGTATCTTTATCTAAGCCAAGGCTTTCAATAACTTCATCCGTATAAACTTCTTTATTGATAGCTATACCTTTATTCTCATCAATATAAATAGTATCCTCTCCTGCTCCAGTTAAAGTCTGGAATTCATGAGAAAATTTTGCAAAAGTTCCACCTGATGCAAAAGTTATATAAGTAAGGTGTCCAATTCCAGCTCTTGTAAAAATATTCTTGTAAGCTTGTTTGGCTTTTTCATAGAATATATTGTGCTCTTCTTCATTTTTTGAAAAAGAATAGAGTGCTTTCCAGTAAAATTCTCTTCCTCTTAAAATACCAGACTTACTTCTAGTTTCATTTCTAAAGATATTCTTAAAATCATAAGGGTAAACAGGTAAATCTTTATAAGAGCTAATGTATTGTTTTAGAATATCTGCATAAGCTTCTTCGTTTGTAAAAGATAAACCAATCTCTGTACCATTCTGTAATTTTGTCTTAAACCAATTATCTACAACAGCGTCATCCCATCTGTTTGATTTTTCCCAAACTTCTTTGTTTTGAAAGACACTTGTTCTCATTTCTTGACCACCAATAGCATCCATTTCTTCGCGGATTATATTTTCAATCTTTTTAATAACACGAAGACCAAGAGGCAAAAAGGAGTAGACTCCCGCCATTTCCTTATTGATAAAACCTGCTTTTATAAGGAGTTCTGCATTTAAGGAAACCTCATCACTTGGGCTTTCCTTTTTGGTTTTAGTGAATAAATGTGATTGTTTCATATATTCATCATATTACTCTAAAAAGGCCCTCCAGTCAAAAAATAGTATTTGCAAAATAATGGTTTTTCTGGTATTATGCCCTTATGTTCCGTGAGGGATTTTTTTGATAAAAACCCTTGTAAATAGGCTGTAATGCTTAAAAACGGATCACTAATGGCCTGTCAGCTATTAGAAATTAATTAATAAGTTATATAAATATATGAGTATGCAAAATACTACAGAAGAAATGTTTAGAGCCGGTGTCCATTACGGGTATTCAAAAAGCCGTAGACATCCATCCGCATCACAATACGTTTTTACTACTAAAAACGGAGTTGATATTATAAATATAGAAAAAACTTACGAGCTTTTAGAAAAAGCTTTAGAAGTTGTTTCAAAATTTGCTGCATCAGGTAAAACAATTTTGTTCGTTGGAACAAAGCCAGAAGCACGTCAGCAAATAGTAGAGACTGCCCTTTCTTTAAATATGCCGTACGTTTCAGAACGCTGGGTTGGAGGAGCACTTACAAATTTCCCTGAAATAAAAAAGAGAATCGTTAAATTACTAGATCTTCGTAGTCAAAAAGAAAAAGGAGAACTAGATAAATATACTAAAAAAGAAAGACTATTAATAGATAGAGAAATGGATGATATGACAAAAAACTTCCAAGGATTAACTGGTATAACCAAAACTCCTGATGTTGTTTTCATCGTTGATCCAAAGAAAGAACACATTGCAGTAGAAGAAGCTAAGAAAATGAATCTTCCTATTATCTCTTTGTTAAACACAGACTGTAACCTAAAACAAATACAATACCCTATTATAGCTAATGATGCTTCAGTTTCTAGTATCACTTTTTTCTTGTCAAAGATTAAAGAAGCTTATAATAAAGGAGCAGAAGGTCTTACAAAATAATTAACACGCCTTAAGGCGATATTAAATATGTCTATAAAAATAACAGCTGAATTAGTAAAAGAATTAAGAGATAGTACTGGAGTATCAGTAATGCAATGTAAAAATGCCCTTGAAGAAGCAGAGGGAGATATGGAAAAAGCCCTTATAATACTAAAGAAAAAGTCTAGTAGCATTGCAATGAAAAAAGCTGATCGTAATGCTTCTGATGGTACTATCATAACAAAAGAGTCTGATGGTAAAACACTACTATTGGTTCTAAATTCTGAAACAGATTTCGTAGCAAAAAATAGTGACTTCGTTGAACTTGCAAATAAACTTGCAAATATAGCTATGGCAGAAGGAGTGGAAGCTATGAAAGCTCAATCACTTGATATTATTAATCCTGTTGTCCAAAAAGTTGGAGAAAAGATTGAACTTGGTAAAGTAGAAATGATAGAAGGTGCAATCCTAGGTAGTTATGTACATATGGGTAAAAGTGCTGTTATAGTATCCCTATCATCCGGAACAAAAGAGATAGCAAAAGATGTAGCTATGCACATAGCGGCAATGAAGCCAGCTTATACAAATAGTGATGAAATAACAGAAGATGATAAAAAGAAAGTTATAGAAGTTTTCAAAAAAGAAGTTGAGGAATCAGATAAACCAGAAGAAATAAAAAAGAAAATGCTTGATGGAAAGATTTCTACATACTTCAAAGAACAAACACTTATGGATCAAATGTTCATAAAAAATCCTGAAATAAATATAGCTACTTTATTAAAAAATAATAATGCAGTTTTATCTTCTTTCGTTTACGAATCCATAAATTAATATGCTGGTATATATTATTATTTTTTTAATAGCAATAATTGCAGCATTGGGAATGCTCATGTTTAGAGCATGGGAAATAAGAACACTTCAAATCAATAAACCACTACCAGAGCATAGAGTTTTTCCAAAACTATATTTTAGACACGTGGAAAAAATTATGCTATATTTAACTAAACATATAATCCAATGGATTGTATTGGTAGTGGTAAAATATTGGTTTATATTAACAACAAAAGCCAAGAAATGGGGTGAAAATAATCTTCCCAAGGTATACCTATTCTTTAAAGGAAAACCCAAAGAAGAAACAGAAGATAAGACAAAGCATTCATTCGTTCGTAGAGCTGTCCTTGAATCAAAAACAAAGATTAGACACATGAAAGAAAAAGTCAGAATGGAGCATGAAAAAGAATTAAATAAGTTAGAATAGATGTTTTGGTTATAAAAGAAAGTATGGTAAAGTAGTTTAATTAAGCCGGCATAGCTCAGT
>JBGSQV010000006.1:0-2039 GCA_041737855.1 Minisyncoccia bacterium
CAATTATAACTCATTTAGTATTATTTTTCCATCACTGGTTTACCTTGGAATTTAGATATATTCAAAATAATTCCCACCATACCAAGAGCGAGCAAAAGAGCTGTCCCACCTTGTGATATAAATACCAGAGGGACTCCCGTCAGAGGAAAGACCCCAGTGATAGATGCGATGTTCATAAAAGATTGAGCTGTCATAATAGTTACAAGACCTATCACAAGCAGTTTTGCAAAAGAATCTGGTGCATTCCTTACAGCGATACGATAACCTCTTAATAAAAAAGCTAAGTATAAAAGTACAAGAACAGCACAGCCAACAAATCCCATCTCTTCTCCTATGACAGCAAATATGGAGTCCCCTTGCGGCTCTGGTAAATAATTAAACTTCTGTATGCTTTGCCCCAGTCCTCTACCAAATAATCCTCCAGAACCTACTGCTATAAGTGACTGTTGAAGTTGGTATGAAGAACTCTGGCCATTTTGACTTGGGTTTAAGAAAGTCTCGACTCTATCTTTCAAGTAAGGTGTAAATGATACTAGTATGATAAATGCAATAATAGCTACTCCGAAGAATCCCAGTATGTACTTTATTGGTGCACCAGATACGAATAGCATCGTAATGGCTGTAATAGTAATCAGAATAATACTTTTAGTGTCTGGTTGTTTGAGTAAAACGAGAGCGATTATTCCAAGTAATACAATCAAAGGTAAAATACTAAACATTGGACTTTGAACTTTTCCTTTCACCCAAGAAAGCCATGCTGCAAAATAAATAATAAATCCTATTTTAAGAAACTCTACAGGCTGGAAAGAAAAACCAAGAATATTTATCCATCTAGTTGCTCCACCGTGTGATTGACCTACTCCAGGAATAAAAACTAAGGCAGTTAAAACTATTGATGAGATAAATAATACCAAAGAATATTGTCTAAAGAATTTATGAGGTATCTTAAGACCGATAAATAAAGCTATGAGTCCACCAAGAAATCCAAAAGTGAATTGACTAAATATAACACCATAGAATTTGGTTTCATTTTTAGCAAGAATTCCCAAAGAAGCAGAAGTAAAAGTAATCAAACCTATTACGACTAGTGCTATAACTATTCCAAAAAATATTTTATCTATTTTGTTTTTCTTCATTCCTAACTAAGAATAGAAATAATAACTCCTATTATAGATGTAATAATACCGACTATCCAATAACGCATTGTGACTTTATATTTAGGCCAACCTTTGGCTTCAAAGTGATGATGAAGTGGTGCAAATAATAAGACTTTTTTACCATGACGAAATTTTCTGGATAACATTTGTATTACATTAGAAAGAGATGTTATGAAAAGTGGAAATGCAATTATAGGAAGAAGAAGAACTGTATCTGTCATGAAAGCTATAACAGACAGAGTCACAGTAAGTCCAATCATTCCCGTCTCTCCCATATAAAAACGAGCAGGAGGAATATTAAACCAAAGGAATGCCAGTATTCCACCTGTGATAACTGCACAGAAAGTCGCTATGTCCGTCTGACCATTAAAGTATGCTATAAGAGTATACGCAGTGAATATAGAAGCGAGAACTCCACCAGAGAGACCATCTACTCCATCTATGACACTAGATGACCAAAGAGCGAGCATTACAAGAATAAAAAATGGTATGAAAAGGTACCCCAAGCTAATAAAACCATACCAAGGTATATATAATTCAGAAACTCCAAGCTTAACATAAAACCATAGTCCTATGATAAGACCTAGTAATAAAATAATTCCTATTTTTATATATCTTAAAATAATTGGATCTGTTGACCATTTTCCACGAGCAAAAATTTGCAAGAAATCATCACCAAGTCCAACCAAAGAAGCAACCACTAGGGTAAAGAAAGGTAGGAGTGTCTGACTACGGCTAATAAAATATAATTTATTACTAAGATTATTCTGCAAAACTACATCGATAAACCAAACTACACCTAGAGTTAAAATTACAGATATCCATATAATCATTCCTCCTGTGCGAGGTGTAGATACTTCTGATTCATTGTCATGTATTTTA
>JBGSQV010000025.1:0-7585 GCA_041737855.1 Minisyncoccia bacterium
TTTTCTCTCTTTTTAAATTTTCAGTCAAAAAAACAATAACTCAAAAAGTTGTTCAGAAAGAAGAGAAAGTTGTCAAAAAAGAAGAAGGTACAAAAATATAAAACTTAATATTTTTTATACTAAACACTCAAATAAAATAAGTATATAACCAGGCAAATAGCCGGTACCCATATGGGCCACATTATAACTATCATCATATTCCTATCGTCTTTTTCTTGTTGTTTTAAATTCATTTCTTAAAATAAAATCCCCCTTAAGGGAAGATTTTAGAATTCCATTGTTTATTTACGAATATTTACTATAACAAAAATTTTACCTATTCGAATCTAGCCACACAATCTAAATAGTGTTATATTATACATATGCAAACCACATCAACAGAAAAACATTTTTTGTTTGTATTACTATTAATAACGATTATTTTTACTCTTTCGATTTTTTATCCATTCCTTGCTATGTTTGTGCTTGCAGTATCTTTTGCTGTAGTTCTTAACCCTATATACCTATGGATCAAAAAACACTTAGTCGGAAATATTGCCTCTCTTGCTTCTCTTTTGACTGTCGTAATATTCCTAGTAGGACTATGTGTCCCTTTATTCTTTGTAGGTAAAGAAGTATTCTATCAAACGCAAAGTGTATATTTTAATGTAGTAAGCTCTGGAGATTCTGGTAGATTCCTAAATTCAATAAATACTTCTATCAACAATGTACTACCTATAGGATTCAGCTTTGATATTAACTCAAAAATAGCAGAAGTAATGTCGTCATTAACTACAAATATTGCTCAACTATTCTCATCTACTCTTAACTCTATAGTAATGTTTGTATTGATGATATTTGCTTTATTTTATTTACTGAAAGATGGAGAGAAATGGAAAACAGGTTTCATAAAAATATTTCCACTTTCAAATAGCAGTACCAATACAATTCTCGATGATCTAAAAAGCTCAATCAATAGAATACTGAAAGGTTCTTTTATTATTGCAATAGCTCAAGCGATACTCGCTTGGATTGGTTTTTCTATTTTTGGAGTTCCAAATGCAATACTTTGGGCTGTTGTTGCTGGTATCGCATCTTTCATTCCAAATCTTGGAACTTCAGTTGTCTCAGTCCCTGCTATACTTTATTTATTCTTTACAGGAATGCAACTTCAAGCTCTTGGACTTTTAATATGGTCAGTATTACTTATAGGAATGATAGATAATCTACTTGCTCCATATATCATATCAAAAGATACAGAGATACCATCTCTATTTGTACTATTTGCAATATTAGGAGGAGTAGCACTCATAGGACCTCTTGGAATCCTTATCGGACCTCTCGTACTTAGTCTACTATATAGTTTGATTTCTATTTATAAAAAAGATTTACAAAACTAGACAGACATTCCAGATATATATCCAGTCGTCCAGCATATTTGTAGAGAGTAACCACCTGAGTCGCGATTTAGGTGTAGTAAGTCTCCTGTGATATATAAATTCTCATACAATTTTGAGCGCATTGTTTTCATATCTATTTCCGATAAGTTAACTCCCCCGTCTACAACCACAGCTCTATCATAACCCATCAAGTCTACAATAGTCAGAGGCATGGCTTTCAGTAATTTAATGATTTCTTTTCTATTCTCTTTTGAGATACTGTGTACCTTTGTATCTAAATCCATAAAATCAATCACTTCCGCAATAGCCAAATGCATCCCATCTGGAACAAAATCTTTTATAACCGTCTTAAACATTTTATTTTTATTTAAATCAAAAACTTTAATAACTCTCTTTTCCAAATCACCCATTGTTGTATCCGGATATAGATCTATATAAGCTTTCACTTCACCCTCCTCGAGTAACTTCTTTATACTTTTGGCACTATTGAGAATAAGCGGACCAGAAAGTCCAAAATGAGTAAACAAAATTTTTCCTAATTTAGAAAATTGCTTCTTACCTTTTAGGTAGAAAGATATTTTCATAAAAGAAAGAGATGTCCCTGAAAGACTTTTTACCCAATTCTCACGAACTGCAACAGGCACAATATCTGGACTAGCATCCGATACACTATGTCCTATGTCCTTCAAAAACGTTAATCCATCCCCTGTTGAACCAGTCTCTGGGTGAGACATACCACCGGTTGCTAGAATGAATGACTTAGCATAATACTGACCGTGGTTCGTATTTATATTTACGATTTTATTATCATTATGAATAAAACCAGAAACTATGCAGCCTGTCTGTATGGCTACATTATTCTTCATCATCTCTTTATACAAAACATTAAAAACATCAATAGCTTTCTCTGTTGCCGGGAAGACTCTATTACGAGCTTGCACAACAAGAGGTAAACCGCGAGATTCAAAATAGTGGAATGTATCCTTCACTCCAAATATTGAAAAAGGAGAATAGAGATAAGGAGCACCTTCACCATATACTTTCAACATCTTATGAATATCTGGTTCATTATTTGTTATGTTACATCTTCCACCTCCTGTTATTTTCAACTTCTCTCCGAGAGATTTATTTTTATCTAGAACAAGTACAGATAAACCACGAGAAGAAGACACAGCAGCAGCCATCATTCCTGAAGCTCCACCACCAATCACTACAACATCCCAAATTTTATTCTGTTTATTAATTTTGTTTTTCAGCATTAAGAATTTTTACAAGAGCAAGTTCAAGAGGAAACTCACTTATGACAGCGTTATGGAGAGATTGATAAGCTTCAAGTAATATAGAAAGTGTAGCCGATGATATATGTTCTGGTTTTGAAGAAATGAGATTATTTAAATAAGTCATATCATCTTCACTTATAGTACTTTCTATAGACTTCTTTGTAGAAGGCACATAACGAAGCATGAGAGCATAACGAAGCTTATAAAGAATCATTTTAATATAAACATTCATATCTATATTTTGATTTGAAGCTTTCTCTATAGCACTGAAACCTTTATCTATATCGTTCGTAGCAAGTGCATCTAGGAATCTATTTACTAGAGTAGTGTTTGGAGCTCCTGTAATTTCTTCAATTTCTGAAATATTTATAACTTTATCTTTTGAGAAAGAAATAACTTTTTGAAGAGTTCCAAGGGCGTCACGAAATGCTCCATCAGCAAGAAGGGCTATCAACTCAGCTCCACCTTCTTCAAGCTTGTACCCCTCTTTCTTTGCAACATTTGTAACTACTTTTGAAAGGATAGCATCATTCGGTTTTTTGAATACAAAACTCTGACAACGAGAAACTATCGTTTCTGGAATCTTCTCAAGCTCTGTAGTAGCTAAGATGAATATGACGTGCTCTGGTGGCTCTTCAATAGTTTTAAGAAGTGCGTTCCATGCATCTTTTGTAAACATGTGAACTTCATCCAATATATAGATTTTGTATTTTGAATCAAAAGGTAAGGTGCGAACATTATCGCGAATCTCTCTTACATCATCAATACCACGGTTTGAAGCTGCATCCATTTCATATATATCATTTGCTGATGTTCCAAGCTCACGAGCTATAATACGAGCTATAGTCGTCTTTCCTGTACCCCGTGGACCACAAAGAAGGTATGCGTGTGCAACCTTACCAGATAGAAGAGAACCTGAAATAGCTTTCACTATATGATCTTGCCCTATAACTTCATCGAAGTTCTCTGGGCGATACTTCCTATATAATGCAATATTTGATTCTGTGTTGTCTTTCATGTTTATATAGTATAGCAACAAAAGAGGAGCTCTAGCAAATTATTTATTTTTAAGAAAATCTTTAATTATATTTTCTACTTCTTTAGCATCTTTTGTCTCCATTAATTTTATTCGTAATTCTTTTGCCCCATCAAATCCATTTACATATGCTTTGTAGTGCTTTTTCATAACATAAAAATTCTTGTGACCAGTTAAAATCTTTTCAAAAAGTTTTGTGTGTTCAACCAAGACTTTTAATTTTTGTTTTACTGTCGGAATTTTCTCTGAGAACAACCATGGGTTACCAAATATTCCTCGGCCAATCATAATCCCATCGCAGCCTGTCTCTTTAGCGAGTTTTCTCCCCTGCTCTAAACTCTCTACATCACCATTGCCGACAATCTTTGTTTTAACTCCCATTTTATTTCTTATTTCTACTATTTCTTTTATATGTTCCCACCTGGCAGGAACTAAAGACATTTCTTTTCTCATACGTGCGTGAACAGTAAGAGTTGCTATATCTTGTTCAAGCAAAAAAGGAATCCATTCTTTTATCTGATTCTTATTATAGCCAATACGAGTTTTCACTGATACTGGAATATCTTTTTTTGCATCTTTGATTCCATCTTTTGCAGCTTGTATAACCTCACCAGCAATCTTCATATTCTTCATCATCGCAGCGCCTGCACCTTGCTTCTCTATTGAACGATCTGGGCAACCCATATTGATATCTATACCATCAAAACCAAGCTCTGCGACAAGCTTGGAAGCTTCGCGCATTTTGTCTGGATGAGCAGAGAAAAGTTGAGCAACAATCGGATGCTCTCCCTTTGTATATATTAAATTATTTTTTAGTACTTCTCTTCCTATACTTGCAAGACCGTCGGCAGAGACAAATTCTGTCCAAAAAACATCTGGTTTGCCGTACTTGCAAATAATCTGACGAAAAGCCGCATCGGTGACATCTGCCATCGGTGCTAAACAAAAAAAAGGTTTAGGTAATTTTTTCCAAAAGTTTTTCATTACTGAAACTTATACAAAACCTTATCTTTAAAGCGAAGGTCTATATATAGAAGCTTAGTATACTTAGAATTTACCTCATCAGCAAATTCTATTTTTTTCATTGCAATAGAAAGGTTATCTTGTATTGTTGCTAAATCTGCATCATCTTTAAACATAATTTTTGGAGACGTGTCATTTATTCCATGATTTAAATACAGAGAATTTGTTCCATTCTTATCTTCATAAATATAAATTGGTTTGAAACCAATAGCAGTTATAGAATCTATAAATCTAGCGAGTTTATGGAATTTATCAACTTCAAGCATTTGCTTACCTAGAGGATCTGAACTATCTTTACCTACAGGTAAATAATATTTGAAATATACATTACCAGAAAAGTATGGGGCTTTATCAAAAATTAACCCATCATTATTTATGAAGTAGCAATTTTCCCCGATATCATTTTTTACAGTAGGAATATTTACTCCGCAATACAAGTACTCTCCTGTACGCTCTACGATATCTATATGAAGAGTATTGAGACTATCCAAATAAATAGAAAGCTTTTTAATTCTAGGAAAATTTGAAGTTAAATCATTATAAATTTTATTATGTGGATATATGAAGCTATTATTACGATCAAAAAGATATAGATACTTCCCAGAAAGATCTTCGTGTATCGTATTTTCAATACCATCTTGATCTACGATATGAGTACCACTTATAGCAATATTCTCTATCGTAACTTTTTTATATCCAGACAAAAAAGAAAAAAACCAAACTAAAAGAACAAATAAAACAACAAAAAGAATACCTAGCCAGATCTTAATAATCCGACGTTTACGCTTCATGGCTATAATACGTGGGGATGTAGGTATATCTTTCATATTTTATTTACGAAATTACTTCTTTACCAAAATACTTTTGTAAAACTTCTGGAATTTTAATGGATCCATCTGCTTGCTGAAAATTCTCCACAAGAGAAACTAGAATACGGGGGGTTGGAATAGCGGTACAGTTCAAAGAGTGGGCATATCTACTCTTACCTTCTTCGTCACGATAACGAATATTTAAACGGCGAGTTTGAAAATCGTGGAAATAAGAAGCTGAAGATATCTCACGATATGTACCCTCTTTAGGAACCCAAAGTTCAACATCGTACTTCTTTACTTGTCCCATACCTAGATCCCCTCCACAATTTATAACTGTATGATAAGGAATCCCAAGTGACTCGATAAACTCTTCAGTATTGCGATTCACTTCTTCATGATACTTTACACTATCAGCATGAGATGCGGCGCAAATAACAACTTGTTCTAATTTGTAGAATTCATTAACTCTGATTAAACCTTTTACATCCTTACTATGACTTCCAGCTTCACGTCTATAGCAAGGAGAAAATCCTAAATACTTTTTAGGTAATTCTTCTGCTTTTAAAATCTCATCTGAATGAAAACCCATCAAAGGAACTTCTGCCGTACCAGCCAAGAAATCTCCATCTTGTGTTTTATATAAATCATCTTCACCTTGTGGCAAGTAACCTGTACCCATAAAAGTCTCTCTGCGAATTATAGCTGGAGGTAATACTGGAGTGAATCCTTTGTTAGAAAAGAAATCTAAAGCATAATTCCAAATTGCCATAGAGAGACGTGCTCCGTCCCCCATAAGGAAATAACCCCTAAAGCCATGAACTTTTGTCCCTCGGTCAAAATCAACCATTTTAAGGCCTGTCATGAGCTCTATGTGATCCTTGGCTTCAAATTGAAATGTTGGCTTTTCTCCCCATTCTTTTACTTCCTGATTATCTGCATCACTCTCTCCTTCGGGAACTGAAATATCTGGAACATTTGGAACAGTAAGCATTAGAGCTTGCCAACTAGCTATCACACTTCGAAGTTCTTCCTCTTTTTCCTTAAGTTCATCTTTCACTAGACGCATCTCTTCTATAAGCTGAGCTCTGTTTACATCTGAAATATTACTACCCATAGATACACTCACCTTATTCTGTTCTCCACGCAAAAATTCTACACGGGAAAGAATTTCAAGCCTTTTTTCATCCAAATCAATAAGACTATCAATATCCACTTCGATATGCTTTTTCTTTGCCCCCTCTTTAACTATATCTTTATTTTCTTTTATAAATTTGATGTCTAACATAATGTATACAGTATATAAAAAAATGATATAATAAACAAATATAAAAACTGCAATAAAATTAGTTGCAAAAAAGAGGCGTGCGCAAGGCCGACGGGCCGAGCAATGAAGAAATTTCTAGCAAGAAATTATCTGGACTCTTTTTTGGAAGCTAATTTTATGAAAGTTTTATATTTACAAAAAAATATTTCATAAAAATCTTCTCGGATTCGCCGACGGATAAATTTCTACTGAAATTTTCCTCATTGCTCAGCTCGACAGCTTCCGCAGCGGCTCTCTCGAAAAATTTTTATTACGTATTTTTTAATTTTATATATGGAAGATATCTATAAATTAAAATTAGAACAATTCCCCAAACCATTACTTGAAATACCCCAACCTCCTAAAACTCTTTTTATAAGAGGTAAACTCCCCGACCCTAATATGACTTACCTTGCTGTTGTCGGCTCTCGTAAATATACTTCGTACGGAAAAGATATATGTGAGAAACTTATTCGTGGGTTGAAAGGTTATCCTATCGTAATAGTATCTGGCCTTGCAATGGGTATAGATAGTATCGCACATAGGACCGCACTTGAAATTGGACTCACCACAATATCCTTCCCTGGTTCTGGTCTTGATAATAATGTTTTATATCCACGAATGAACATTCGTCTTGCGCAAGAAATAATAGACCACGGAGGATGTTTAATTTCTGAACAAATTCCATCTTTTGTTTCTACTTTATATTCTTTCCCTCAAAGAAATAGACTAATGGCTGGAATATCACGTGC
>JBGSQV010000079.1:0-1816 GCA_041737855.1 Minisyncoccia bacterium
CATGATAAAGAAGAAGCCAACCGTATTTTGTTTTAATGGGAGTAGAAGAAATACCAACTTTTAAACTGTCCCAAGTATTCATTCGAGGACCGATAATACGAAGACACTTTTTTATAGTATTATTATTAAAATCAAGAGAACTTATATAATCTCCACATATTTCATTTCCTATTCTATGTAAAATAAAATAACCATTTTTTAATTTTTCTGGAAAAATACAGGCATCTTTATCATCGACACCCTTAGGACTAATCAAGATAGGCTTCTCCCAGTTCCAATTGTGATTTATGAAATCTTTAACTGTTATAGAAGAAATGGCTATTTGAGGAACATCAACCCCATTATAAGCTGTATAGCAAACATATAAACTCTTCCCTATCTTAGTTATTCTAGGGTCTTCACAACCAGAATTATTATTCTGCATTTTTTTCATTTCAAAATCTTCCCTAGGAATATAAACGGGTTCTGAAAGTCTCTCTGTAATATTAATACCATCTTTACTCATAGCATAACCAAATGAAGAAGTATTGTTGTTTGAAAAAGCTCTATATAAAATATGAACCTTTTTATTAAGATAAATCGCAGTAGGATTAAAAGTAGCTTTAGATTCCCATTCATTGGTAGAGATAGGTATAATTATTGGATTTATTGGACTTCTTTTAAATCGCCATTCACTTGAAGTTCCTACGTACATACTTGAAATCAAATCCTTCAAGCTCATATAAGCAACACAAGTTGTTGTATCAGCCGCTCCGTAGTAAATACTTAATTTATCTTTCTCTAATATAGTTCCTGTTGGAAAGATTACATTAGAAACATACCCAGATAATTCATAAGGTTCTTCTGGTGCTAAAATAGGACCCCTCGTTTTGCCTTCTATTTTTGTTGGGTTATTTACATCAAGAAGAAGTGCTTCAATACCAAAAATACGGTCCGAGCCTTCAGGGTTATTAAAATAATTTTGAATATGTGAGTAAACCAATAACCAGCCGTACTTTGTTTTAATAGGCGGAGCTCCAACCTCTAAATGGTCATACTGATCACGACTAAAATCTACAATATGTGAATCTACATTTTTTATCCATTCATTCCAAAAAGATTCATCCCAGAGTTGTTCTATATTATCAAATTGTGCTATTGCAATCTTTGATGGTGGAACATCAGTATGAAATGAAAAGATAACAGTAATTTTCCCATTTATCCTCTCTGGAAAAAGGGTCATGGCCTTAGCATTGAAAGGTGTAACTAAATGACGACTATCTATATGCTCTAAATCATTTGAAACAGCCACTCCAACCTTAATATTATCAGCAGAAAAAGGATAGCCGGAAAGAGCTGTGTAAAAAATATAATATTTGCCTTCAAAAAAAGTAACTCTAGGGTCTTCGCAGCCATGTATATCCCAAGGTTCAGTCGGAACAATAAAAGGAATTCTGTCTTCAAAGTGAACACCATCCTTACTCTTACAAAGACCTATAATTGAGGTTTGTTCTTGTCTATTGATCTTATCTACAGCTGAAATAGCCCGATAAAAACCATAGGTGATTTTTCCTTTCTTTATAGGGCACATATTAAAAGTGGCGAATTCTTCCCAATAATGATTTTTATTTGGAAATAATATCGGATTACTCTCTGATCTTTTGACTACATACATATATTATTTAATTCCTTTATTATTTTTCTTTAATTTAACTTCTTTATCTTGCTTTAAGTCACTTATAAGTTCTTCTAGGTTAATAGAAGCAGCACAAACAAATTTATCTGCCCCTCCATAATATACAATCAATTCATCATTTTTAACAACGGCACCACAGCA
>JBGSQV010000083.1:0-1518 GCA_041737855.1 Minisyncoccia bacterium
GGATGGGTTATTTCAGCAGGGCAATCATATAAAAATCTCCAAAGAAAAATATTGAAAAAATCAAGAAAAATGATTTAAAATAAGTAATGCCATAACGGACTATGGATTCCCGTTTTTACAGGAATAACAAATGATGAAGTACAATACGATAGAGTGGGGCTTGAATAAAAAACAACCACATAATAAAAAACCTCTCATTTCTGAGAGGTTTTTTTGGAATATATAAGTATGAAAGATTAGTAAGGAGATGTTTCACCATCTACGACTATTCATCCTGGAGTAGTTGCTGTAGAAGCAGCTCAAACTAATCATGAAACGTCAGCAGCAAATAAGATTATATCATCAGTTAGAGCTGGAGCAGTACCAGTACAGCTAGCTACAAAACTATCAAGAGTTTTTGCAGTAGAGTTAATTGTACAAGGTTGACCATCTAAAGTAATAGTATCCTTAGTTCTAAAGAATCCTATAACTGGACTGTTTGTATCTGTAATCTTTACATTAAATAAAGTTGCAGTAGAACCTTGAGTAACAGTTCAGGTAGCAGTTCAAGTAAGAACAGCAGCTCTAGGACTGTAATTTCATTTTAAAGTAGCACCATTCTCTGAAGGATTACCGTTTGAATCATTTTCAAGCTTTGCAGCAAGTTGGAATGCATTAGTACCTCCATTAGCAACAGCTGCTAATGCGTAAGGAGTAGCAACTCCAGCAACAGTATCACTGAAATCAGCAGCATTTATACCAAGTGCAGAATATTTAACAACTCAACCTTGATAAGTACCTAAAGCATCAAGAGCAGTAACATCATTACCTCCCAATTTACCTGCAACAGTTATTGCATTAGTGTTACCATCAACCAATGAAAGAATATTAGCACCAGTAGTAAGAGTAACTTGTACCTTAGAAACTATATTAGATAGGTCAGTAACTCTTTTTGAATCTCTAGCAGAAGCAGATTGACTACCAAAAGATAGGAATGCGATTGTAGCTAGGATACCAAGAATAACGATAACAACTATAAGCTCGACAAGGGTAAAACCTTTAGTCATAGAGCGAGTGTATTTTTTCATACTCATAAATATAAAAAATAAAATAATAAATAAATTTTACTTAGGACAGCCTTGTCCAAGTAAATAAATTAAAACATAAAACAAAACAAATGTCAAATAATTTCTTTTTTTGTTTGTTTTCTGCAATTACGATAATACATAAAAACAGTTATTAATCAAGAAACCAAAGATTAATATAAAAAAGTAAGGATATACTAGCTTATTAATGCTAATTGATTTTTAAAATTTAAAATTTAAAATTAAAAAGGCATAAAGGCAAGACTGAAACTACTTAATTATATTGCAAATAAAAAATATATATGCTATAATTACTAACATATATTATAAAAACCGCGTATAGCTAACATAAAAAATCAAAATGTTTGAGAATAAGACCAAAGACCAAAATCTTTTTTTGGAAATGCCTATTAATAATGACATAGGTGATATTGTAGTTTATACAAGCGATCTT
>JBGSQV010000047.1:0-3372 GCA_041737855.1 Minisyncoccia bacterium
TATTATTTTGGTTACCATTATAGTTAAATTGATTCTCTCCCCTCTCACTAAAAAGTCTATAAAAAGCCAAATTCTCATGAAGAGAATGGAGCCAGAAATAAAGCAAATAAAGAAAGATTTTCCTAATAAAGAAGAACAAGCTAAAAAAACCTTTGATTTATATAAAAAATATGGCACAAACCCATTTTCTGGGTGTTTAGTGGTTATTCTTCAACTACCTATCATCTTTGCTTTATATTACGTTTTTTATAATGGTATATCTATAAAAGCAGATATTATCTATTCATTTATCCAAATACCTACAGTTATGCATACTAATTTCTTAGGTCTAATAGAGATGGGTAGTAAGAGCATCTTCTTGGGTGTATTTGCTGGAGTTACTCAGTTTATTCAAGGGTATTTACAAGCCCCTGCAAAACCAAAGAAGGTTGAAATTGTAAAAGAAGTTGGAGAAAAGAGCGAACCAAAGAATTTTCAAGAACAACTTTCTGATAGTATGCAAATGAATGTTAGATATATCCTACCTGTATTTATTGCCTTTATTGCTTGGAAGATATCAGCTGCGGTTGCATTGTATTGGATTGTGAGTAATATATTTACTATTGTTCAAGAGTGGCTTATTCGTCGAAAATTGAACATTAAATTAGATTAAATTATATGAACCAAGATAAAATAAAAGAAGCTATAGAACAAATATTTAAACATACCTTATGTACTCTTTCAAAATGCGAATTCTCTGAAGAAGGAGGAATGCTTTGGTGTATGATAGAAACCCCAGATTCTAATTTTATGATTGGTAGAGACGGTGAAACCCTTCGTTCTTTGAATCACATCGTTCAAAAAATAATAGAAAAAGGAGTTGTTCCAACAGAAGAAAAGAGACCTAGTCTTTTTATTGATATAAACGGTTACCAAAAAAAGCGTTTTGAAAACTTGAAAAACATAGCTCATATGATGGCAGAACGTGCTCGTTACTTTAAGAGCAATATAGAAATTGATCCAATGCCTGCATATGAGAGAAGAATAATACATATGTTTTTAGAAGGGGCCAAAGATGTTATAACAGAGTCAGAAGGATATGGTCCTACCAGGAGAGTTGTTATTAAATACGTAAACAACGAACAATAATTAAATTAAAACACCTTGGACAAACCAAGGTGTTTTAATTAGTATTTATTAATTAAGGGTCAATCCCCATAAAGTAGAATCTTTTTTGTTTGTGAAGAATAGATTATTCTCATTTTTATCTAAGAATAAATAAGTTCCATCTACGGGTGTTTCATTGATTGAGTTTGCTAATGTGCTTTTTTCTCCAGTAATAGTATTTATTTTTACAAAGAAGTCACTGAAAGAAACTAATCCCTGATACCAAACATCCGGGTATTCATTCCCTTCTATAGTATTTGGTACAGCACAGTAAATATTTATATTATCACCACTCCACACACATTTTTCTGGTAGTCCGTATGTGTCTAAATCTTTAGTTGAATGATCTTTAATATTGAATACTCTAAGTTTGGGCCCTGTGCTTGTTGATGTGCTGTATAGTATGATTGAACCATTTGGATTTATTTGTGTTGTTAATCCAGGTACACCCCCAAATAATTTAGAGATAGTTTTAGTAACTGTATTTAATATAAAGATACTTCCGTTGGCTACATAAGAAGGTTTTGTTGTTAAATATACATTTTGCTTTGCATCCCAACTCGATAGCCACTCTGTAAATGGATGGTTAAAAACTATATTTTTCTTTGTGTCACCCAGAAGTCCTGTGTACCCCGTAACTCCATCTTTGTTTTCTATTAAATAAAATAATTTAGTTTTATCTTGAGAAGTACTCATGTTGGAAATATTTTGAGGTAAAAATTCTCCAGCAGGTGCCCCAAGGGTTGCCATAAAACTACTAATTGTTTTATCATCTGAAAGATATCTATATACAACTGTCTTCCCTGTGCTATCAAATAATGCTTCGTAAATACTAGGAATAGTTGAGTTTGAAATCTTTTCTTTTATTTTTGTATCTAGAAACATTTTATAAATATGTCCATTCATTCTTTCTACAAATCTTATTGATGGGGCTTGTTCAAATTGACCAACTCCCCCTAATGCTGACAACTTAGTTATTTTTGTAAAATAAGGTGCAGTCTCTGTGTCTACCAATCCTGTAACTGTTAAATTATTTGCTGTTTGGAAATCTTTTATTGCTTTTGTTACATTCTTACCAAAATTACCATCAACAACAAGTGGTGGATTTAAAGAAAGTGCATCATTTAGAAATATTTGAATATCTTTTCTACCCTCTTTTGTATCAGGAGATATTATGGTTTTTATTTGCTCTGGTTGAGTGCCGGTATTAGTATTTGTTTCTATTGGTCTTGTATCTTCCAAAAAGGTAGCACCAGCAACTGCAAAGTCTGTTATTTGATAAAACCTTGAAGTTTGTTGGTTAACCTCTCCTGTTGGTTTTTGATTTGTGTTACCCGTTGTATCTGTCGGTGTGTTTGTATTTGTATTATCTCCTGCTCCAAATGGATTAAAATTTTGATACCAAGGGGTTGTTGTGTCTGCTTGGTTTGTTTTATTTTTATTTAAGTATGAATAAATACCAAAAATTATCGCTCCAACGATTACAAATACTGATATGAAAATGATAATTGTTTTTTTAGGCATAAATTAATGTCCTGCTTTACCTTCTCCTCCTGTTGACCAATGCCAACTTTCTTTATAAAAATTTTTAAACCCATATTTTAATGCATTTTCTGATAACCATTCAAAACATACACTGTTTTTACCACCAGAATTTTCCATGCTTTTATCATTACACCTAAAGTCTATAGCAAGACCCTGTTCGTGCATAGAGGTTCCCGGTATTGCAGTGTCTGGTGTACAAGCAGATGCTGGGGATGTAAGAATATTTGGGCATTTGTTATCGGTTCTAAGTTTTAATTGTTCATCATATGTTCTAAATCCTCCACCAGATAATTTAATTCCAGCAGTTTGTGCAGCAGAAATTAAACCTTGTAACTGTGCAGCATAGGTTTTACAAAATATAAATTGAACAGTTGCTGTATTTACAGTTCTAACTCCTTCAGGGCAGTCTACAAAACTATTTTTTGTAGGTATGGTTTTTCCACTATCAGATAATATTGGAGGTTCTTCTATTTCTCCAACAACTTGTTTAATATTTAATCCACTAGTGCCAAGCATCGCGGGGTTAATGGTATTCAACAAAGCATAAGATCCGATCGCTATTAATAGACCTAATATAGCTTTACCTATTTGACTCTTTGCTTCTGTTTTACCAAAAACAGATTCATCTCCCATATATTGAATTCCACCTACAACTATCATTATTACAGCAAGGACAGCACA
>JBGSQV010000018.1:0-13682 GCA_041737855.1 Minisyncoccia bacterium
AAAACAAATATAAATATAAGTAATGTCATGCTAACATTGTAACATTTTAAATGTCTAAATAAAACTTTTATGGAAGATAATTATCGTCCGAACCACAAGAATAACCTTTTCCAGGAAAATCAGTATACCCTTTTAAAACACTAAATTTTGTAGTAGTATAACCAGTACTATCTACGCAATACATATGTGGGACAGTTCCTTTACTGTCAGATAAAGGAGCTTCCACTACCCAAGCATCATCTTTAGCATGACATGACACATGATCATAAGCACCATTAGTTTCAGACTCAAGATTATAAATAGAATCCGAAAAATCTGAAATCTGTTCAATCAATCCAACATTATTACCCACTGGACTCAAAAAACCATCTATTCTTGAATTACATAAATTATAACCACCAACATCACCAAATGTATTATATTTAGAATAGTATTGTTCTGCTTTAGCTCTCAAACTAGCAAATAAAGATTGCATTTGAGCATCTCTACCCTGTTCTCTTGCATTATCAAGAGACGCTAAAACAATAAAAGAAAGTAATGCCATCAGAGAGATGACAACAAGAAGTTCGATTAGAGTAAACCCCGACACCAAGTTTGGTATTGTTTTTTTATTGCTTTTTTTTATTAAAATTTTAGAAAATATTTTACTCATATATTAATATAACTAAACAGTCCCCGTAAAAACATTAGGCAATAATGCCAAACTTGGTGTGTGGGTAAAGGCTTTATTTTTCTTCATATTTAATATTGTAACATTCAAACAAACAAAAAACCAATCAAAGAGGATTGGTTTTTTGTTTGTTTGAACTATTTTTAGATAAGGTTAATTACAGGCTGTATAACTTCCAGCTATAGTAGTTGTTTTCAAACCAGAATACCCAGTACTATCTACACAAAACATATTTGCATTACCAGTACCAGAAGCACTCTCATTCATAGGAGCTTCTGCTGCCCAAGAATTTTCACTATCGTGACATGTGACAAGATTGTACGCACCAGCTACAGTATATGTAGTATTAAGAGTACTATCAATAGCAGTAGCACCAACTATAGCTTGAAGTAATCCAGGATCAGTACTAATACCAAAACCTCCATCTGCTTCTTTACCTTTAGTACATACACCAGTATACAATTCTCCATTTTGTGAGTAAAAAAGTTCTCCTTGGGCTTTCATACTAGCAAGCTGAGACTTTACAGATGCATCTTTACCTTTATCTCTTGCATTGTTAAGTGATGCCAATATAACAGAAGATAATATACCGATAATAGCGATAACAACCAAGAGTTCAATAAGTGTAAAACCTTTATTTTTTTTCATCATAATAATTTAAATTTAATAATTTGTCTTTTTAAAGACACGAGACTAATAATAAAACTATCTAGCACAATCTAGATTACTCTTCCCTTTACCAAAACCAGAAGCAAATATAGTACCACCAGCAGGATCATAAACACCAGTAATAGTACTAACATTTAAACTATCCCCATCAGTTGTTGGAAGAGATCCATCGGTTTTTGTAGTAGTCTTAGATACACCAGCATACCCCGTACTATCAGCACAATACCATAAATCATTAATTTCTACTTCAACTGCCCATGCACGAGATTGACTTGTAGCATCATCCTTATCGTATCCACATTTTAAATCTTGAACCTTGGATGCTTTAGTATTTAGAGAAGTTAAAAGGCTATTCAAACCACCAACATCAGAAGAAAAACAGAGATCAGGGATGTATTTACCATTATTCACACCAATTTCAGCTTGTGCTCTCATGGAAGAAATAGTTGACTGAGCTGCAGCAACCTTCGCTTTTATTCTTGCATTATTCAGTGATGCCAAAACAACGGAAGACAAAATACCAATAATTGCGATAACGACCAAAAGTTCAATAAGCGTAAAACCTCCTTTAAAATTTACTTTATTTTTTTTCATTTAATTAAGTTTCAATTTAATAATTTGCCTTTTGTACAAAGACGCGACCTTATTTTTTAATAATATTTAATACTCATATTATATCACAAAACTAACTTTAAAACACAATATTATTATATCTGTGGATAAGTTAACTCCCTTAAATCCTTTTATTGAACCCCTCCTGCAATATTGTAAATAGGCATCAATATAGATGAGAGCAATACCCCCACACCAAGACCCAAAAGAATAATCATTATAGGCTCAATCAAGCTCACCATTGTGTCCACGGCTTCATTCATTTCACGAGAGTAGAATTTACCAAGTGTTTTTAGTATTGTCCCCAGAGATCCAGTCTCCTCACCCACTCTTATCATTCCAGACATGATAGATGGGATTTCTTTGTGTTTAGAAAAAGCATCAGATAGAGAGCTACCACTTTTCACAACTGTCGCAATTTCATTCAACGCATTTTCAAATACAATATTCCCTACCACAGCACTAGTAAGCTCAATAGAACGAACTACTGGGATACTAGAGGAAAGCATTGTATCCATATTATCAGCGATTCTTGATAAATAAAGCTTACTATATATATCACGAAAGATTGGCACAGTAATTTTTAATCTATCCATATAAATTTTACCAGCAGTAGTTCTAGTAAAATGAATTACATAAGCTACAAATACAGCTACAGCTCCAAGTAAAAATAATCCATACTTAATAAATAAATCACTAACAAACATTATGACTTTAGTAGAAAATGGAATAGCAACACCTGATTCTTTAATTATTGAGGCGAGCTTAGGTACAATAAAAGTAAACATCGCAATCATAACTAGGACAAAGACTCCAATAACGAAGCTTGGATATATAAGTGCATTTTTAGTCTTAGAAGTAAGTTGATATTGACGATCAAGATAATCTGCCAAGTAAGCAAATGATTGTGTAAGCTTACCGGACTCTTCCCCGGATTTAATCATATTAATATAAAAATCAGAAAATGCAGTTGGGTGTTTTGCCATTGCTACAGAAATATAGACTCCACCTTTAATATCTTCGGCAACTAGAGCTAATATAGTAGATAAATTTTTATTCGAAGTATTTTCAGAAAGTAAATTGAAAGCTTTCAAAGCAGAAACCTGTGATTCAAAGAGAGTAGACATTTGTCGTGACATAATCACAATATCTTTCATTGGAATACTCTTACTCTTTAAAAATGAAAAATCAAAACTACCCTTAGAAGCTGAACCTTCTTTTATAGAAGATATAATATAACCTCTATGTTGAATAGCCTCAATAGCTAAATCCTTTGATCCTGCTTCAACAGACCCAGTTTTCTTTTCTCCAGTATTCGTAATTGCTTCGTAATTGAATAACATATTATATTTAGAACATTTGCTCTAGAGACTTAGGATTAATAGCGTATTCATATGCACTTTCCATGCTTATCTCACCTCTTTGAACTAGATCTATAAGACACCTGTTCATATCTACCATACCATCAGATGATGATGTTTCTATAACTGTATCTATTTCATTGGTTCTCTTTTCGCGAATAAGATTTGCTACAGCTTTATTATTTATAAGAAGTTCATAAGCTGGAATACGTCCTCCTGAAATACGAGGTATAAGTCTTTGTGAAAAAATACCGATCAAACTTGAAGCAAGTTGTAAGCGAATCTGTTCTTGTTGTTGTGGTGGGAAAGTATCTATAATACGATCTATTGTTTGTGAAGCATTATTGGTATGTAAAGTAGATAGAACTAAGTGCCCAGTCTCAGCAGCGGTGACAGCAGCTCCAATAGTATCGGTATCTCTCATTTCTCCAATCAAAAGAACATTTGCATCTTCACGAAAGGCAGCTTTCAAACCAAGAGCAAAACTATCCGTATCGATACCAATTTCTCTCTGATCAATGATTGATTTATCTTGTTTATATATAAATTCTATTGGGTCTTCTATGGTTACAACATGAGATGATTGCTCACTATTTATAATATTAATCATAGTAGAAAGAGTTGTGGACTTACCTTGGCCTACAGGACCTACCACAATAAAGAACCCTTGCTTTCTACGAGCAAAGTCTTTAAGTACAACTGGTAAATTTAATTCTTCAAGAGTTTTTGCTTTAGAAACTAAACGAATTGCTATACAAGCATTTCCTCTTTGAAAAAAAGCATTTCCTCTTAATTGAACTCTTCCTTCATTTAAATTACTAGAGAAATCTAAATCTTTATCTTCTAAGAACTTTTTAACACGTAGCGGCCCAACAAAAATTTCAAGAACTCCAAGTATGTCTGCTTCAGTCATCACATTGTGATTTTCAAGAAAGATAAGCAATCCATTAATACGAATAGCTGGCTTACGCCCTACCCCCAAATGAAGATCTGATCCATCTTGATTTACCAGATTTTCAAACAAGTCATGTAAAAAATTTTTATAATCCATATATTATCTATTATATTATAAATGCAAAATTATTCCTACTCATAAAAAGTATTAGAAATTGTAAATTTCCTGAAAAGGAATCTCCCCTTTTATACTTTTAACAATTGCATCTTCTCTTATAGTTAGCATACCTTTAGAGCGAGCAAGCTTATATATTTCTTGCTCTTGAGGATTTTTAAGAATTATATTTTGCATTTCTTTGTCTACTTTAAACATCTCAAACAAAGCAGCACGACCAGATAGACCAGATGCGGAACTTTCTGAAGGAACTGCTTCGTAAATAGTTGTGCCAAGATTTAATTTTGATTTAAATTGTTCTGGTAAATCAGCAAATTGTTTATCAAACATTTCTTTTGTTGCTTCATCTACAGGTATCTCATGTTTTGAATCTGGAGCAATCCTGCGGGCCAAACGCTGAGCAATACAAAGTATTAAAGTAGGAGCAATAAGATAAGGGTCTATACCCATATCTATAAGACGCGGAACTGCTCCAGCGGAATTATTGGTGTGAAGAGTAGATAAAACCAAGTGACCAGTAAGAGCTGCTTGAATAGCAAGCTCTGCTGTCTCTTTATCACGAATCTCTCCAACTAGTATAATATTTGGGTCTTGACGAAGAATGGAACGCAAACCAGAAGCAAAAGTATAACCGATTTCAGGCATGATTTGAGATTGACTAACTCCATCTATTTTATACTCAACAGGATCTTCTAGTGAAACAATATTCTGATCCTCTTTATTTAGTTCACTTAGCATTGAATACAAAGATGTTGTCTTACCTGAACCTGTCGGACCCGTCATAAGTATAAGACCATAAGGACGAGAAATTGCTTCTCTGATAAGCTTTAAATTATCCTCAGATAGACCAAGATCATTGAGGGGGTGAACTCCTTTTTGAGCATCCAAAATACGCATAACTATCTTTTCTCCATAATAAGCAGGCATTGTAGAAACACGAAAATCTATTTTACGATTATCAATCTTGGCAGAAAAACCACCATCTTGAGGCTTACGTTTCTCATCAAGTCTAAGCTTCGAAAGAATCTTAATACGAGCTATAACTCCATTATAAACACTCAAAGGTAAGACAAGAGATGTATGAAGAATTCCATCTACACGAAAACGTACTTTGACTTTCTCTCCGGTATTTTCAATATGTATATCAGAAGCAAGTCCCTCCATAGCACTCCTTAAAATAACTGCTACAATTTTAATAATAGGAGCATCTACAACAATCTTTTCTTCTTCTCCAGGCTTGAGGCTGTCAGATGTTTTAGTTCCTGGTTCAATTTTCACTCCACCATCAGAAGCAGCTTCTGCAATTTCAGAATCGAGTTCATTTAAAGCCTGATCAACTTCAGGGTTGCTATTACCCTGATACATATTCATAAGTTTATCGTAAGTAGAAGTAGTAATTAAAAATAGTTTAAATGGTTTATTTAACTTCGCTGTAATAAAAGTAAGAGCATCAATAGCTTGAACATTTTCTGGATCAATAATCCCAACCTCAAGAAAACTATCTGTCAGATTGATAGGTATAAATTGATACATCCGAGCTGCTTCAAGTGGAATAAGTTTAAGGACAGACGTAGGCACATCGCTCGGATTTACTTTTTTGACTGGAATACCAAAAATCTCACCCTTAACCTCAAGGATTTTATTTTCATCAAACTTAAGATCAACTAAAGCTTCATCGATCTTGCCGTTGTATTTTTCATCAGCAACTCTCGTAACGTTTAAAGCATCATTTTCCTTAAGAATTCCTCTTTTTATAAGTTCTTCTATTAATATCATTTTAGTTTGTAGTGAATGGGACTACTTCTCCACAAGTTGCAATATTATTTATCTTTGCACATGCCCTATAGAAATAGTCTGTCTTAGGAGTTAATCCTAAAACATTTTTAATAAACGTACCAACAAGAGATGGTTGTATTATCGATGTAGCGGTTCCAAGATTTGCAGTAGACCCATATTCAAAATAAGCATTTGCAATTTCATTGGCTACATTTATAGTTCCATTTAAAACCACACTATTACTAGTAATGGCTGTCGGCTGATCTGTAATTACTTTTGGAGTAGAAACAGTATTTACTGTTCTATTATTTACCCCAATAGGAGAAAATGGATTAACCCTACCTGGAGATACTGGGTCTATCTTTACTGCATTATTCCTAAGAGATATAAAAGATTTATTAGAGAATATACTTTTATCTATTTTTATTCTCTTTAGAGAAGTAAGTGTTGTAAGAAAAGCAATATCAGCAGATATTTTATCCGAGGAAGATAAAGATGACAAAGCTGAAGATATAAAACCAGTTGAACTAGTAAGAGAGCTAGCATGAGCAACTTTTACAAGAGAGCCAGAAGCTAGATCATTAGAAGATGATATATATGCACCACCTATAGATACAACTATTATCACTATTATTAAAAATTTATTATATATTTTTTTCATATTATTTTAACCAATACGTTTGAACCTTTAATGAATAACTATAGATATCATTAGAACCCTTACTTGCAGCAGCTAAATCTGGAACAGTGAAAGAAATTGATTTAACATCTACAATACGAAGATTATGTTCTAGATCTTTCAAGAAAGAAATGAAGGTATCATAGTCACCACTTATCGTAAACTGCATTGGAAAAACACCATAAGGAAGATTACCAGATGGATCCTTTGCTACGACAGCAGTACCACTAGAACTAACAGTGTCTATATTTTTTGTATCAAACCTTATATCACCAATGGGCATCCCGTGAAGATTGGCAATTTTCTCTATTTCAAGAATTAACTCAATATTACCAATATTACTAGGAAGCATATGCTCTAAACGGTCCTTATCTTCTTGCTTTATATTCTTATATACATCAACAAGAGAATCACGAGTCTTCTGTAATTCAGTAGAATTATTCAATGCTAAATTATAAGAATCTACACCTTTTCTTAATTGCTGTATATCTCCATAAATAGGGTTAATAACAGCAAAAAACAATACAATAGTGATTATTAAAAAAGATATAGAAGAAATAAGTTTCATAAAATTATTGAGGTTGATTATTTGATACCCCTGATAATGAATCTACTGGTGAAACAGAGCTATTAGTTTGTTCTAATAAATTATTCTTTTCATAAGAAAGCAAATCTGGATCAATATTAAATTTAAGATTAAAACCAACATTATTATTCTTATCTTTTGTTAAATTTGAAAATAAAACATTTTTAAATGAAGCTCCCTTAGGCCCACCAAAAATATTAGACTGCAAAACTATAGATTTATAATCTTGAGCTAGACCCTTTAAGGTAATTGAGATTACCCCACTATCATCAATTTTTTGATCAAAGTTGAGATACTGAACCTGTGGAATAGTTACATTTTCTAATGCTGTAAATAGAGGTGATGTAGCTACATGATTAGCTAAAATATTTTTTGCTGACTCTGTACGTCTATCAAATAATTCTAACTCATCTATTGTGTTTTTTTCAAAACTATCTTTAGTTAACAGTAAAGAAGAAGAAAGTGTATCTTGTTGTTTTATTAAATAAACCTTATAAACAAATAACCCAATTGAGATAAGAACAGAAACTATTAATAGAAAAATAGTTACGAGTGAGAAAAAATTAGTTGGCTCTTTAGCCGAAACACTTTCATTTGAAGTGATTGGTTTCTTTGGTATGAAAGATGTTTGAAATGAATTTTCCATAATTTTTATTACGATAGTTGACGTAGAGCAAGACCTACTGCTACTGAGAATTCTGGTCCGCTGTTTTCTAGAATTGGTTCCAAGAAGGCTGGAGCTTCTGTTTTAGAGAAAGGATTAGTATAAACAACTTCTGCTTGGAAATTTTGTTTTGCAACCTCTAATAATCCTTTCAACATAGATCCTCCTCCAACCAAAAAGACCTTACTGATAGTTTTATTATACTTCTTCTCATACGCAAATACAATACTATTTATGTCGGTAAAGATATAATCAATAGACATTTTAGATATTTTTTCTACTCTTTCATCTATAGTAGGGTCGAGGCCAACTGATCTTTTTAATTTCTCTGCTTCTGAAAAAGGAATACTTAATGATTGTGAAATATTACGACTAATATCTTGTGATCCACGATTAACAACATGAAAAGCTCGAACAACACCTGCTTCAACAATAGAAACCTTGGTTTTCGAAGCACCGAAATCAATGAGCATCACTGAAGCAAGCTCGTGATTAAAAGATGAACGAATGTTACTAAAAATTTCCATTTCAAATGAATCAGAACTTAAGTTCGTCTTTTTTAATATTTCTTGATACTGAGAAATAGTGTCATTATGAATAGCAACCACCAGAACCTCCCTAGCTGGCTTTACTGTATTAGCTTTCTGATTAGCAGCGCCATCAGTAGTTTCTATAAACTCTGCCTCTTGAGGAATAATAAACCAATCAAGAGCAACTTCTGATATAGGCACGGGGATATATTTGCGAGCTTCTATGGGAATAACTTTTGACAACTGACCCTCTTCTATGGTTCCAGGTAATGATAAAGTAAAAATCAAACTCGAAAGTGAAGGAATATCAATAACTGCATTCTTTGTAGTTACATTGGATTCTTTCATCACGTCAATCAATGCTTTCGAAATATCTTCTGTCTTTAAAGATGCAACAGCCCCAACATCAGCATCCACATATGGACCTAGGGCAATAACCCCATATGTTTCGAGCATAGCCTTACCATTTTTCTTTTTTAGTTGTACTACCTTTATTGAAGAAGAACCGATATCAACGCCTAAAGCAACGTCGTTGGACTTACTAGAACTAAAAGCTTTTGATAAGCTAGATAACCCTTCAGAAATTATTTTTTTTAAATCTTTATCCATGTTTAAATTAGTATTTAACATTTCTATTATAACATATCTATTGTAAAATAAGGAAATGAATCAAAGCGTAAAAACCTATTTAAATACCAAAAAAATAAAGAATTTTATACTTGGGGTACTATTCCCCTCAAAATGTATAGGATGTGAGCTAAAAGATGAAATATTATGTAATAATTGTGTGCAAAAAATAAAACTAACAGAAAGAGAAACTGAAAATAATATTCTGGCAGTTTTTGATTATAGAGATGAAATAATAAAAAAGGCTATTTGGGAACTAAAATACCATCACAAAAAATACGTAGGCGAAAAACTAGGCAAATTATTATATGAATTTTTAATTGAAGATATTTCAGATTTAAAAACAATTGTACCAGGAAGATCTATATATGTTATCCCTGTACCTATTTCAAATAAAAAAACAAAATACAGAGGATACAATCAGTCTACATCTATAGCAAAAGGGTTTTGTAGCCAATCAGGTATTGGAATTTTCGAATTAAAAGATAAAATTATTTTTAAAAAAATAGATACCATAGCGCAAGCAAAAATTACCAACCGAAAAAGAAGATTGGAAAATGTTCATGGAGTTTTTGATATAAAAGATAAAGAGATAGTAAAGGGTAGAACTATCATTGTAATAGATGATGTCACAACAACAGGAGGAACAATAAACGAAATAATAAAAATTCTTAAAAAATCTGGAGCTAAAAAAGTTTTAGGTTTTGCAGTTGCACATTAAATTTATTTCCATTTTTATTATTAAAAATAAATATGCTATTATATAGAACATATTATGAAAAAATCAAAACATTATTGCGTGGATTGTGGAGGAGCACAAGTTAATCATACTCTTACTTATATATCTATATTACTAGGAGCATTAGTTGAACCCTGGACAAACTGGATGGGTAATTTAATTCCTGAGTCAGCTTTTGACTGGATGGGTCCATCACTTACAAAAACTCTGACCTTCCTAAAACTAGGTAAAATAACTTACGAACCAAAAGAAGACGATAGTGGACGTACTCGTGTACTCTGGGAAGAAGCAATAAAAAGAGGTATAAAAATGTACGAATTTAGACTATTTGGAATTGGTCACGATATCTTTGTTTCAGATTATAAAGGGGATAAAATGTTTTTTGATGTTCTACCCCGCCCTAAAATATATAACACAAAAGGCTTAGAGTGGATGGATAATAAAGGTAAAATGAAAGAACATTTTGGAAAAGCTGGAATAAAGATTGCAAAAGGTGGAGTAACTCACTCTATAAAAAATGCTCTTAAAATATTCAATTCTTTAGACAAACCAGTAATAACAAAACCAAATCTTGGTTCAAGAAGTCGTCATACAACAACCCACTTAAGTACTGAGGAAGAATTCCTTGTCGGTTTTAAAAAGGCTCGCCAACTCTCCCCATGGGTAATGATAGAAGAAGAACTTTCTGGTTATGTTTTTAGAGGAACAGTTATAGGAGAAAAGTTAATCGCGGTACTTCGTCGTGAACCTGCTTATGTTATAGGTGATGGTGTTCACAATATAAAAGAACTTATTGAAATTGAAAACAAAAATCCAAAAAGAGATGGAAAAATATTTCATCAATTATCACTAGATGGCGAAGCAATAAAAGAACTAACTCATTGGGGTCATACTGGAGATACAATTCCTAAAAAAGATGAGATTATCACCTTGGGTCAAAAGACAAGTAGAGCTGTAGGAGGTGGTATTACTGATGTGACAGATGTTGTTCACCCAGATAATAAAGAGTTACTGGAGCAAGTAGCCAAAGTGCTTGATGATCCACTTATCGGAGTAGACTTTATTATGGATGATGTATCTGTCTCATGGCGTGATCAACCACGTTGTGGAGTTATAGAATGTAATTCTGCTCCATTCATAGACCTTCATCATTTCCCTCTCATTGGTAAACCTCATAATGTAGCAAGCGCCCTTTGGGATATTGTTTATCCTGAATCTGCAGGGGTTTAACCCCTACCAAATTAAGAATTTCAAAAATAAAAACCCTTGTAAATCAAGGGTTTTTATTTTGTAGGGGTTTAACCCCTACAAAGATTAACTTTAAAGCTTAAACAAAAATTTATCTTTATTTAAATATAGTAACGGTGTTCCACTACTATCTATTTTTACATTATCAACAACAAAAGCTTCTGTATCTGTATTTTTAATTATTTTATTAAGTTCTGGATTATTTGCAATCTGATCTTTTGTTTTCATTAATTCATTCATATCTTTTAATACAAGAATTCCTTTAATAAAAATTTCATTACCACTATCTTTATATCTATAACCACTACCAATATCTCCAGAAAGAGAGTCTCCTACTACCACAAGTTTTTCTTTTGAAACTTTTACCCCCTTCTCTTCAAGCTCTTTGATCAACTTCGGAATAACAATTTCTTTCCCTCCACCCACCATATCTTCGTCTGTTGATATATCAATAAATAATTCAGTTAGACCAAGGTATTTGGCTATAGTATGCACAAATTCTTTACCGTTTGCAGTCATACCAAACATTGGAATTCCAAGTGTTTTATAAAGTTTAGCTAAAGCCATAACTGGCCTTATCTTAGAGGACTCAAACTCTCTAGGATTATTTCTATATATATCATCTGCTATCTTTGAGGCAATCTGAACATATCTATCTAGATACATTTTCGCCACTTTGTGATCCTCTGTCCCTTCACTATCTATTTCTTTCTTTTTATAATTTAAACGTTCTTTGATGTAAACTTCTGGGTCTATCCACTTATCATACCCAAGATTATATATACCATCCATACGATCAAACTCACGAAAAGAATTCCCGAGTCGAAAACCTTTGAAATAAACATCTTCTATATCATCAAAATCTTTACCAAAAAATTCTTTAAACAGAGCACGGATCGCTGCTCCATGGATACTCTTTAATTCAGCAAGAGTTTTATCTATATCAAAAAATGCCACAGCGCGAGGAGTACCATCTTCTGTGATTGTTACAGAAATCTCCTGATGAGTTTTATTAAAACCCTCAAGTTCTGAAGTAACTTTTATAAAACTAATTTGATTATTTTCTTCCATTTTTATCAATCCCGTCATCTACAGTAATCTCGGAATCTGGAGCAGTTCTTCTATCTGCTTTTAAGTGTGAAATATATTTTCTTTGAACAATATAACTACCTAGAAACTTCTTGAAATCATCAATACGAGACTCTTCTTGGATCTCAATAAAGTGCTCAAGTGGTTTACTCTCTGGGGTATATTCATAGTGCCCTCTTATTTCTCCATCTTTAAATATTCTCAAATGATATTGATTATCAAAACTTTCAAGCTTACGCCAAGAAAGTACTTGTCCGTTATCTTTCCACGCTACGAAATGATTCCCAAAACCCCATTCAGTATTTAAATGTTTTTCTAACTCTTCTAGTGTCTTACCAGGAGCAAGCCAACCTATATGATACGGCTGTCTACCCTTCTCGTGCCAGACAAGGTGCCATTTTAAAAGATGCTTTTGCATCCAAGGGAAGAATCTATATATATGTCTCCATATATTTTTTTTAATTGTTTGACCTTTTGTTAACTCTACTTTTTTATCATCCATATAACTTTAAAAATTATTTTTTTAATCCATCTAATACATTCTGATTCTCCGTCACCATACTATCATAAACATAGCCTTCTAGCTTATGCGAAAAAACAACGAAAATAAAAATATTGCCTATAATACAAAGTGCTATAAAAATCCAATATTTATTAAACTGCATGAACCAATTATACACTAAAATTTAAATATAAAAAAACACTCGAAGCTTTGCTTCGAGTGTTTAATTTTTTGTCATAAATAACTACTTATTCTCAATACAAGTTGTAGCTACAGGACAAGCAAGCAATCTTTCTCTTGGAATCAACTTACCTGTCTTAAAACAAATACCATAGGTTTTGTTTTCGATACGATAAAGAGCTGCTTGAAGATGGGGGATTATTTTCCCCTGATGACTCGCTAAAATAGTTGCGATTTGTTTTGACTCAAAAAGAGCTCCTTCTTCAAGAACCTTAAAAGCAACAGGAGATAAATCTATTTCTTGAGCTGCTTCATTCAAGAGATTAAAACTACTGAGAGCTTTTTTAAGTTTTGTAAGAAGAATTTCTTGAAATTCTTTCAACTCCTCGTCTGTATACCGAGTTTTCTTTCCACTAATCACTTCTGTCATAATCCTTTGTTTTTTAAAAAATTATTTAAATGTATTTATTTAATCTAATTATACACATTTAACTATAATTGTCAAGGGTTTAATTGCGGAGCCGGGGAGACCATGAGTACATGTTTCGAACCTTACAGGTTCAGTACACCTTTTCCATTCGTGAATACACTCATATGGAAAAGGTTTTCGAATCTCCCTCGTAAATGAAATAGTTCATTTACTCGGCTCCGCAATTATAAAAAACCAAATTAATTTGGTTT
>JBGSQV010000091.1:0-1668 GCA_041737855.1 Minisyncoccia bacterium
ATAAAGTTATACAACATAGTTCTTATCGTTCTAGTTGCTATAGTTATCGCTTCTTTTGTAGAGTCAGCAGTTAAGAGATTCCACCCTTATATCAAAAGTAGATCATTGTTGGTCTTTCTTGTTTATATAATTACTATTGGCGTAATAATATTATTATTGTCAGTATTCATGCCTGTATTTATAGATGAAATGTCTATTCTTGTTTCATCTCTTAGTCAGTATATTCCCCATAATAGTATTTTAAATAGTTTCCAACCTGGTACAATCTCAGGAGCAAAAGAAGTTGTTACTAACTTATCTCAAAATGCATCATTGGGTGATGTTATAAAAAGTGCCCAAGGTTTAATATCTAGTCTTTCTGGAGGTTTTACGGAGATATTTAGTGGGGCTTTTGGAGGAGTTATAAATTTCTTCTTTATCATAATAATATCTTTTTATTTTTCAATTACAGAAAAGGGTATTGAGAATTTCTTGCGCATAATTACTCCAAGGAATAGCGAAGAATATATTATTGGTCTTTGGCAGAGAACAGAGCATAAGATAGGTCTATGGGTACAAGGGCAGATGTTGCTTGGACTCATTATTGGAGTTCTTGCTTATCTTGGTCTTACAATCCTTGGAGTGAAGTACTCTTTGGTTCTTGCTATTATTACAGCTTTTTGTGAGCTTGTGCCGATGGGTATATTCCTAGCAATGATTGTTGTTACTTTATTTGGATATTTAGATGGAGGAGTAACTCTAGCATTACTTTCTTTTGGTTTATATTTTATATTGCATCAATTCGAGAATTATTTGATATATCCAATAATTGTAAAAAAGGTTATAGGTATATCTCCACTTGTAGTTATCCTAGCTATTATTATCGGATTCGAACTTGCTGGATTATTCGGAGTTATATTAGCTATACCTGTAGCAGTATTGTTGCTAGAATTCTTAGATGATCTTGAAAAGAAAAAGGTTTTATCAAAAACAACATAACATGCAAAAAACATTTCTCATAACAACAACCCTTCCTTATGTAAATGCACCACTTCACATGGGACATGCTCTTGAATTTGTGCGTGCAGATACGATTGCTCGTTATAAAAAGCTTCAAGGATTTGATGTCTATTTTAATACTGGTACAGACGAGCATGGATTGAAAATATTTGAAAAAGCACAAGAGAATAATATTTCTGCTCAAGAGTTTGTAGATATAGGGTTTGAAACGTTTAAAGAACAATTAAAAATGTTTGGAGTAAGTGATGATATTCACTTCATTCGCACAACTGATAAATCTCACGAAAAAGCAGCTCAAGAATTTTGGGTTAGAGTATCTGATAATGGATATATTTATAAAAAGAATTATGAAGCTAAGTATTGTGTTGGGTGTGAGAGTGAAAAGACTGATAGCGAGCTTATAAATGGAGAATGTCCAGATCACCCAGGCAGAGAAATCAAATTAATAAGCGAAGAGAATTACTTTTTTAAGTACTCTTCTTTCTCTGAAAAACTTTTAGAATTTTATGATAAAAATCCTAATTTTATAATTCCAGAATTTCGTTTTAATGAAATTAAAAATTTTGTTAAAAGTGGATTACAAGATTTCTCTATATCTCGTTTGAAAGAAAAAATGCCATGGGGGATAGAAGTGCCAGGTGATAGTCAGCAAGTAATGTATGTTTGGTT
>JBGSQV010000092.1:0-7330 GCA_041737855.1 Minisyncoccia bacterium
AAAATTACATATGATACAAAAAAAGAAACTACGACTTTTTATTTCAAAGATAAAATAAATAAAGGTAAAGGTGAACTTTTAATTTCTTTCAGCGGTATCATAAGTGATAGTTTACGAGGTTTCTATAAAAGTAAATATACATCAAGTGGAGTAGAGAAACATATAGCTACGACACAATTTGAATCTACTGATGCACGCAGGGCTTTTCCTTGTTTTGATGAACCTGCTCACAAGGCAACATTTGAAGTATCTCTCATTGTTCCAGATAACCATACAGCTATATCAAATACTTTGCCGATAAACATACAAGAACATCATAAGGGCTATAAAATAATATCATTTTCCCCCACTCCAAAAATGTCGACTTATTTACTCGCATTTATTGTAGGTGAATTTGAATTTATAGAAGGTAAAACAAAAGAAGGAGTCCAAATTAGAGTATTTACTACACAAGGTAAAATCCACCAAGCAAAATTCGCTCTTGATGTAGCGATAAGATCACTTGAATTTTATAATGAGTACTTTGATATCCCATATCCCATGCCAAACTTAGACCTTATTGCAATCCCTGACTTTGAAAGTGCAGCAATGGAAAACTGGGGAGCTATCACATTTCGTGAGACAGCGCTATTGGTTGATGATAAAAATACATCTATATTAAACAAACAGTGGGTAGCTACAGCTATAGCCCATGAACTCGCACATCAATGGTTTGGAAACTTAGTCACAATGCACTGGTGGACTGATCTATGGCTCAATGAGGGATTTGCTGCATATATGGAAAAATTTTGCGTTGATTCACTTTTTCCAGAATATAAAACTTGGCAAATATTCTTTTCAGGTGGTAGATATAAAAATGCAATGGAAATAGACTCACTGGAGAATTCTCACCCAATAGAAGTTGATGTTCATCATCCAGACGAGATCAGTGAGACCTTTGATATGGTTTCTTATGAAAAAGGTTGCTCAATAATTCGAATGCTTTCGTTATATATTGGTGAAGAAAATTTCAGAGATGGATTACGTTATTACCTTAAAAAACATAGCTATAAAAACACTAAAACTATAAATCTATGGGAGGCATTTGAAAAAGTAAGCAAAAAACCCATAAAAAATATAATGAGTTCCTGGACTCGTCAGACAGGATTCCCCCTTATATCAATATCTACAAAGAATGGATTCGAAATAGAACAAAAGAGATTTTTCTCAAGTAGAATAACAAGAGAAAAATTTGAGAAAAATAAAGTTAAATCTAATTGGCAGATCCCTCTATTCTATGAATCAATAGTAAACAACAAAATTAGTAATAAAAATATTTTACTGAGTAAAACAAAAACAAAAATTGAATCTGTTCGTATAATCAATCAAAATGAATCTTCTTTCATAAAAGTTAATTATGATGATAAAACCTTAGAATATTTAGCAACAAAAATAAAAGAAAAGAGTATTACTGCAGTAGATAGGCTTAGTGTTATCAGAAATTTATTTTCACTTGCAGAGGGTGGCTATATCAAAACAAGTAAGGTTTTAGGATTTTCATTAAATTATAAAAATGAAAGTGAATATATAGTTTGGGTAGAGATAGCTAGTGGAATAAGGAAAATATATAATATTTTAATAGAAAATGATAAAGATACAAAGCTATACAACAAATATGTATTGTCTATGTTCTCTCCACTTGCAAAAAAAATGGGAACTGAAGAGATAAAAGGTGAAAATCAATCAGAAGTATTACTTAGAGGGTTGGCATTATCACAAGCTGGATTTTATGGTGATAAAAAAATAATAAAAGAAGCAAAAAAGATATTCGATAATAGAAATATCCAAAAAATAGACAAAGACCTGAAAAGCGTAATATATAATATAAATATTTCAAATGGTAAATTGAAAGAATGGGAAATATTTTCATATTTATATAAAAATACAGATGACTCAGAAGAGAAAGATACCATAGGTAGATCCCTTGGTTCTTTCAATGATACAAAAATAATTAAAAAAGTTCTAGAATTCACAATCTCTAAAAATGTCCGAGCACAAGACGCTCCGTTTATACTAGCTTCGGTTTGGAGGAATAAAATCGGTAAAGATTTAGTTTGGGTTTTTGTTAAAAATGAATGGAAAACTATTATTGAAAGATATGGTGGAAGTAATTTTTTAACTAAATTTATACCGTTTTTAGGATATCATACAACAAAAAAAGATTTAGCTGATGCAAAAAAATTCTTCTCTAAAAATGTAGCTCCAGGAGCAGAAAGAACTCTAAAACAAGCGTATGAGCAAATGGAATCAAATATCGCTTGGATAAAAGACGATAAAAAAGATATCACGAATTGGCTAAATAAAAACTTCTAGAGTTTACCGGCTGTCCAACGCCCGGAAGAATAAAACCCTTATAAAACAAGGGTTTTATTTGTAAAAAATTATTAATTTCCCGGGTGTTGGACAGCCGGAAGTCTAGTGAATAAAAGTCTTGCGATGGATTTTTGTTTGGCCATATTTTTTTATCGCTTCATAATGAGCTTTTGTGCCATACCCTGAATGATTTTCAAAACCATATTCTGGATAATCCTTAATATAATTTGTCATTATTTTATCTCGAGAAACTTTTGCAACAATCGAAGCCATTGAAATCACAGGGTAAAGTTCATCCCCTTTTATTATTGTTTCTTGGTTTATATATTCAGACGGAGCATGCAAACCACCATCGAGAAAAATTTGGAAAGAACCCTGCATAGTTATTTTCTCTAATGATTCATTCAGTGCCTTCTGAATACACTTTGCAATTCCAAACTTATCAATATTCTCTGGTGAGACAAAAGAGACTGAGTAATCACAATTCCCTTCTTCTTTTTGTTTCTTCAAAAAGTTAAACCAAATTTCTCTTTGCTTTTTACTTAATTTCTTTGAATCTCGAAGAGGTGTATTTGTTTGTTCTTTCCATTTTTCAATTAACGATTTATGATTAGCAATAAGTAATTTAAAAGCCGCCACAGCCACAGGCCCTGCGATGGGACCTCTTCCCACCTCATCTATACCTATAATGTATTTTGTGGTCTCTTTTTCTGCCATATAGAACTATAATACCTTATTTGCTATACTAATAAAATATGGACAAACCAGAGCTAAACTCAAAATTCATACATCTACACACTCACTCTCACTATTCTCTCCTAGATGGATTATCAAAAATCCCAGATATGGTAAAAACTGCCAAAAAAAATGGTATGGATGCTCTTGCTATTACAGACCATGGCAATATGTATGGAGCTATAGAATTATACAAAGAAGCACAAAAGGCTGGAATTAAACCAATTATCGGAGTTGAAGCATATATAGCAGAGAGAGGGAGATGTGACAAAGAGCCAGGTGTAGACAACCGACGCTATCACCTTACCCTACTTGCAAAAAATAGGCGGGGATACAAAAACTTAATGCATCTTGTGACTTTAGCAAACCTTGAAGGTTATTATTACAAACCAAGAATGGATAAAGAGATCCTCCATAAATATGGTGAAGGAATCATTTGTCTTTCTGGTTGTATGGGTAGTCAACTTTCTCAGTCAGTACTTGCAGATAATTGGGAAAAAGCAGATGAGCTTATAAAAGAACATCAAGAAATTTTCGGTAAAGAAAATTATTTCCTTGAAGTCCACTCTCATCCACATATAGAAAATGATAAAAAGCTTCGTGATGGAATAATAAAGCTTGGAAAAAAGTATGGTATTCCTGTGGTAGCAGGCCAAGACTCTCACTATCTTTGTGTCGACGATCATGATGCGCATGATACACTCCTAGCAGTAAACACTGGAGTTATTGCAGGTAAAGAAGGAACGGGGTTGGAATTTGGAGAAGATGATTTTTCTTTAATTGATGAAAAAACAGCTAATAAATATTTTAAAGATATACCAGAAGCCGTTTCAAATACAAAAATGGTAGCTGATCTTTGCGAAAACTATGATCTTGAACTTGGAACCGCTTACTTTCCTGACTTCCCTATTCCAGAAGGAACAACAGCTGACCAAGTATTAAGAGAGCTCGCTTATGCAGGTTTTAAAGAAAGAGGACTGGAGCAAACTAAAATATACACAGATCGACTTGAATATGAACTTGGTATTATCAAACAAAAGGGTTACCCTGCGTATTTCTTGGTTGTTGGAGACCTGCTTAGATATGCTCGTGAAAATACTATTTATACAAATATCCGAGGATCAGTTGCTGGATCACTAACCACTTACCTTATCAATATTACAAAAGTTGATCCTATTGCATATAAATTACCATTCGAAAGATTTCTAAACCCAGAACGTCCATCACTACCTGATATAGATATGGACTATGCTGATAATAGACGCGATGAAATTATTGCTTACGCAAAACAAAAATACGGAGAAGATAAAGTCGCTCAAATTGGAACATTTGGTACTATGATGGCCAAAGGTTCTATTCGTGACGTAGCTCGTGCTCTAGGCTACCCTTACAACGTAGGAGACCGTATATCATCGATGGTACCACTTGGATCTCAAGGGTCAGCAATGACCATTGATCATGCAATCAAAATTGTTCCCGAGCTTAAGGCTGCTTATAAAACAGAACCAGATACAAAAAGAATAATAGATCTTGCTCGTAAGATGGAGGGTTGTGTTCGCCACATCTCTGTCCATGCTGCTGGGGTTGTTATGGCTCCTCGCCCTCTTTATGAATTCACTCCTGTCCAATATGATCCGAAGGGTGGAAATATAATAACTCAATATGATATGTATAGTATTGAGGATGCAGGACTACCTAAGTTTGATTTTCTTGGAATTAAAAACTTAGCAATACTTGCTCTTGCTGTAAAATTAGTTAAAAAAATACACAACATAGATATAGATATAGATCGTGTAAATTTATCTGATAAAAATACTTTTGAAATGCTTGCTCGTGGGGAGACTATGGGATTATTTCAGCTTAATGGATCTGGAATGACTCATTATCTGAAAGAGCTTAAGGCTACAACGATTCATGATATCAATGCTATGGTTGCTCTTTATCGTCCAGGTCCGATGGAATCAATTCCTGAATACATTAAGCGCAAACACAATCCTAAGCTGATAACTTACCTAGATCCTCGCCTTCGCGATATACTCGATCAATCTTTTGGAGTTATCACTTATCAGGATGATGTCATGATGATAGCGATTAAGCTTGCTGGTTATTCATGGCTTGGAGCTGATAAACTTCGTAAAGCTATGGGTAAAAAAATCCCAGCAGTCATGGAAGCAGAGAAAAGTAAACTTTTGGAGGGATTCGTAGCAAATGGCATGACAGAAAAGAAAGCACAAGAATTCTGGGCTTTAATAGAACCATTCGCTGCATATGGATTCAACAAAGCTCATGCAGCTAGTTACGGTCTTGTGGCTTATCAAACTGCATACATGAAAGCAAATTACCCAGTAGAGTATATGACAGCTATCATGACTTCTGAGTCAGGAGATATTGAAAAAGTTGCAGAAATTGTTCATGAGTGTGAAAAAATGAATATTAAAGTTTTACCACCAAATATAAATGAAAGCTTTGGAGGATTTACTGTTATTCACGGTAGTGATAACAAAACAGATAGAACAATTCGCTTTGGTTTATATATAATTAAAAATCTTGGAAAAGATATCGCAGACGCTATAATTAATGAGCGTCAAGAAAATGGTAAATACAAATCTCTTGCTGACTTTTTTGAACGTATTGGTCACAAGAATTTAAATAAAAAATCAGTAGAAGCACTAGCTAAGTCTGGAGCTATGGACGAGCTTGCTGAGAGAAATATGATCATTGGTAACCTAGAGATACTACTAGCCTTCAATAAAGAAACAAATGGAATAGCAAATCAAGACTCACTATTTGGATCAATAGGTGGTATAGAAGTTAAGTTATCACTAGCTCCACAAGAAGAAGCTAGTATAAAAGAAAAGTTAACTTGGGAAAAAGACCTTCTTGGGTTATATATTTCAGGACACCCACTTAATGCTTATAAAGAAAAAATTGAAAAATTTGGAACATTGATCAAGAAAATACAAACTGAGGTTAAAGTAAATACACCTGTGACAGTAGCAGCTATTATCGAGGACGTAAGAATAGTAACAACAAAAAAGAATGATCGTATGGCTTTTATAAAGCTATCTGATTTTACTGGAACTATCGATGCTGTAGTATTCTCTAAACTCTTTGAAACAATCAAAGATATACTTGTGAAAGACGTCATTATTGCACTTAAAGGCAAGGTTACTGAGCGCAACGGTGAAAAAAGCCTCATGATAGAAAGTTTAAAACAAATATAAATAAAAACCCCGCAATTGCGGGGTTTTTATTTATATTTGTTAAATTATTTCTTCTCCATCATCACTAATCGTTTTCATTATTTTTATCACTTGATTAGAGTATCTAGGAATAACTGAGTTATATTTCTTTAAAATCTGTGTAATGGTTTTATTGTCATAGTGGTGAGCAGTATTAGGATTGTTTCCACCCAAACTACTTGCAACAATTTCAATAGATTCATCGATAGAATTAAAACTTATCTTACATGAACCATAACCGAACACACTATTGGGGACACTTTTACAAGCATGTATACCACCTGTACTTTCACGCATTGCTATAGCTGGAAGTAAACGCCAATCTAAATCATTTTTCTCTGCTTCAATAACAAATTTCATTCCGTGACCCTCAAGAGGAGCATCATGTATTCTAAAATATGTATCAATAGCATCTGCTTTTTCTTTTTGTTCCTTACGAGCTACTTCTTCTTGTGTTATTATCACAGAATTTTCTTTCGTAATAGTACTATTTATTGCAGCCAAACTTGGTATAGATGAAATCCCTGTAAGAGGGACAGCTATTGCGAGCATTGGAATCGCTATAACTGACTGCAAGTAACTTATTATTTGTTGTTTATTCATAGTTGGCATTTACGTAATGCCAGACGCCGCGCCAAGGTGATAGTAAAGATTTCTATATTTAAAATATAAAACTATCTAAACTAAAAAATTCCTTATACATCATCAGAGACAACATACTTGGAACTCCCAGTATAGTAGCATAAAGATATAAATAAGTCAATAGTTATACCATAGTTTTTACCACCGTCAAACATAAAAAACCCTTATTATATAAGGGTTTTTTATGTTTAAGTTATTGACAATATAGGTCTAAATATGGCACAATTAGCCTTATTTATAAGGATATAAGGGAATTTTTGACAATAATCCTCTTTTGTCTTATTAATGTCTTTATTTATAAGGTTATTTGCTATTTATCTTTTCCTATGTCAATTAATAAATTAATTGACCGGACGACC
>JBGSQV010000028.1:0-4342 GCA_041737855.1 Minisyncoccia bacterium
GGGGTAGTAGAATCAAATTCTTTACCTAAAGTAACAACGAGAACGCATTTACCGAAATTTCCAAGAAGTGAATGGTCAAAAGTATCAATAATATTTATTGAGGAGAGAAGTATATTAATATCTGACTCTAGAGAAACAAAACCTTGTATTCCAGAAAGTCTTGGTTGTTTAGATCGTAGAACCCAAAAGCCTGATTATTCGTGGGAATTCCTTATAGAGACGGCAAAAGGAAATGGTATAACAAAACCAAGAACCAAAACAGAAAGAGAAACAATAAAAAAACATAAGCAGAAAATCACTGATATTCTTCGTAAATTATTCAATAATGATACTGACCCGTTTGAGTCAATAGAAAATGGAAAATATAAAGCAAAATTTATCACAACATTCACGGAACAAGAATTAATATCTTCTGTGGACAAGAAATATCTTGGATTAGAAGAATATCGTTCTGGTATAACGACCTCTACTCTTGAAAATATTGATTACGATATCAAGCACAATATCAACCCCGACAAAGACGGTGAATTTTCACAATAAAGTCTAGTTTTAAATAATACTTAAGCCACAACCTTTTTTAGGTTGTGGCTTTTTGTGTATGTGAATTTTCGCCCTAGGTAATTGAGGGGTCATATAAACATCCTCTCAATTAATAATAATTGTTATATATAATTGTTTTGGATGGAGATATATCTCTCAATAATCAGGACCGTTATAAAGAACAGGAAAAGCATGAAAGAAGAAATTGGTGCAGACAAGGTTTTTAGTGTCGGTGTTAATAAGTTAATTAGTGATCGTGAGCGTCAATATCGAAGTCAAATGATAAAAAGAGGGCTACATGCGGCTTCACTCAGGAGAGAAGATGAAAAGAGCAAGAATAAAGGTCGTATTACCAAGAAAAATAAAATCACTTCAAAGTAATATGACAAAGATTAAAACAATAAAGGAATATTTGGAGTTTAAGAATATTCCATTTACAGAAAGTAACGGAGAATTAGTAGTTAAATGTATATTTTCAAATTGTGATATAGACAGTGTTGGTAATACAGGCCATCTATATTTTGATGCAGATACAGGAATGTATCAATGTAAAAAATGCGATGCAAAAGGTAACCTTATTACTCTGCAAAAACATTTTGGAGATTTAGCTGCAACAGTTGAAACCAAAGAAGAACCAAAAAGGAATGTAAGAACAGTTACACCTGCTATGGTTGATAAATGTCATGAGATGTTACCAGATGAGATAATAAAATATCTAAATCTTAGAGGTATTTCTAATGAAATTATTGAAAGTCATAAGATAGGATATATGCTTCAATATGGGACTTGTTGGATTGCTATTCCTATTAAAGATATAAACGGCAATTATAGTTTCTTTAAACTCCGCCAAGACCCAAATTGTGGTGATAAGAAGATGACATGGCCAAGTAGTAGCTCTGATTCAGAAGTAGAAGCACAAATATATGACTGGGAGAGCCTCATAATGGCCACTGGGAAGGTCCTAATAGCTGAAGGTGAAATGGATGCTCTACTAATGAAATCTAATGGTGTTCAATGTATCAGTGGTACTCACGGAGCAGGAACAACTAAAGATAATTGGATGGAGTATTTTAACCCAGAGCTAGAATACTATATCTGTTACGACAATGATAATGCAGGAAGAACAGGGGCATTAAATATGGCAAGTAAGCTACTCAAGAATGGATGTAAGAATATCTCTATTATTACTCTTCCAGAAGAAGTAGGAGATAAAGGAGATCTTGGAGACTATGTGGTCCGATTAGGATTACCTATTGATGATTTGTTTACTAAGTATACAAAGTCATACCCAGAGAAAATTGATATTTCAGATTTTGAAGAGATAGATATACAAGATGTATGTAAGGTTCTTGATGCCACAATAAAGAAAGATGATGAAAATAAAATAGTAACATTTATATCAATGCTTACTACTTACACAGATGATTCTCAAATGAACATCTTCTTCAACGCACCTAGCTCTACGGGTAAGTCACATATACCATTATCAGTCGTTGATTTGTTCCCCAAAGAAGACATCATAACTCTTGCATATTGTTCACCGACAGCGTTCTTCCATGAGCAAGGTTTATTCAATAAAGAAAAAAATGAAATAGTTGTAGATTTATCTAAGAAGATTCTAATCTTCACTGATATGCCAGATCAAGCACTAATCTCAAGATTAAGGCCACTACTTTCTCATGATGAAAAAGAATCTAGACTAAAGATAACAGACAAAGCACAGAAAGGTGGAAACAAGACGAAGAATATTGTTCTCTTGGGTTTCCCAAGTGTTTACTTCTGTAGTGCTGAGATGAGAATAGACGAACAAGAAAGTACAAGATTCTTAATGCTTAGTCCTTCGATCGAACACGAAAAAATCTACCAAGGAATAAAGCAATCTATCATCAAAGCTTCTGATAGTAAAAAATTCAATGATGATTTAAATTCAGATCCTAATCGAATATTACTCAAAAATAGAATCCTTGGAATAAAACAAGAGAATATTTCTGATGTAAAAATTCCAGACACGGATTATTTAGAGAAGTTATATCTAAAAGAAGGAGCCAGCGTTAGACCAAGACAACAGCGAGACATTAAAAAAGTAATTTCAATTATTAAAGGATTTGCGTTACTCAATGTTTGGTTTAGAGAAAGAAGTGGCGACTATATCTTAGCTACAAAGAAAGATATTGATGATGGTTTTAATCTCTGGAATAAAATATCATACGGACAAGATTTTGGTTTAGCTCCTTATCTATTTGAAATTTATTCAAAGATTATTATGGTCCTTTGGAACGAACCTGGGGATGACAATCTATCTAGACTTTTAGGAGGTGAAGGCAAAAGACACTTTATAACTAGAGTAGAAATTCTTAAAAAGCATTTTGAAATTTATAAGACACCGCTTGGTATGCAAAAGCTCCGACAGCAGATCCTACCACAACTGGAGCAAGTGGGCCTTATTGTTCAAGAAAGAAGCACAGAAGATAATCGGGAGATGGTCGTTATTCCGCAAGAAAATGGAATGGAAGTTGAAGGTACATCATATAGTGTTGAGGGGTGTGGGGTAAATTCAGAAGAAGATGAAGACGACCAAAGAATCCTCCTGCTCAAGGCGAAATGCCTTTCTAACACCTCTTTATGATTGATTTGAAGGAATTTAAGGAAGCGTTAGGAAGTGCCGCAGAAGAATTATCAGAAGAAGAAATCCTCAAACTAAGAGAAAATCAAGATCAAATGGCCGAAATCTTTTTCTACTCTTGGTTGGCAGAAATTAATAAGAATAAGGTATAATATAATTATGATAGATAATCTAAAAATTGAAGATACAGTTGCTTACTTGAGAGTTAGTTCAAGTAAGCAATTCCAACAAGGTGAAAGCATATTAGATCAGAATAATATCTGTTTGAATGTTGCAAAATCAAGAAACTTAAACATTGTTCCCGACAATAAGCCATTCTTTGACGTGTTTTCGGGAAGAAAAGAAACGAGACCAGGCTATGAAAAATTAATTGATTTTGTAAAGAAAAATAAAAATGTAAAATATTGCATAATTAGATGTATAGATAGATTCACTCGTAGTGGAACTCTAGTTTACGAAACAATGAAGAATGAGCTTGAGCATTTAGGTGTTCAGCTCATAGATAGTAATGGAGTAATCCAACCATCTAAAAATACACTTGAACATCTAAACATCGAGTATGAATGGAGTAGAATACGCCCAAGTGAAATTACAGAGCTAGTTATGGCACAACAAGGAAAAAGTGAAGTAAACCAAATTCTTACTAGAACAATTGGAGCTGAGATTGCTTTAGTAAGAGATGGTTATCATATAGGTCCCCCACGAGAAGGTTTTTTAAATTCCAAAATGGTTATTGATGGAAATAAAAAACCTATTCAAATCCCTGATCCAGAATACGCTCCTTTCTTTATTAAGATGTTTGAGCTGCGTGCACTAGGAACATTCACAGACAAAGAAATAGTGGATCAGATAAATGCTATGGGGTATCGTTCTAGAACAAGAAATAAATGGGGTAAAAGTAAAGAAAAGATTATTGGTTCAACTGGTGGAAAGAAACTTATAGTTAAACATCTACAAAATGTCATATCAAACACTATTTATTGTGGAGTAAATAAAGGAAAATGGAATATTAAAAAACCAATAAAGACCAGATATCCTGGGTTAATTAGTATTTCAACTTTCAACAAAGCAAATAAGGGAAAATTGTTTATAGAAGAGAATAATGATGGTGGTATTACTATTCACAAAAACTATAATTCTCATAGTCTTAAAAGAGTAAAGGATAATCCTTTATTTCCT
>JBGSQV010000039.1:0-10178 GCA_041737855.1 Minisyncoccia bacterium
TTTTATAAATTGTATCAAATGTTGTCATACAACTGATTATATAATATAATCGGCAATATGGAAACAAATAAAAAAGACATCAAGTATCCGTATTTACCAGAAGGGCATGAGATATTATATGTACCAGCTGATAATATATATATACAAGAAGCAAAGAAATTTGCTAAAGAAAATTCTTTAGATAAAACTATGCCCAATAGTAGTGTTATCGTAAAAGATAATGTAATTATTGGCCGTGGAGCCAATGGAAGTGACTACCATGAAAAGAATGGATGTTATAGAGTTAAGAATAATATTCCTTCTGGCCAGGGTTATGAATTGTGTGATGGATGTAGTCCTAAGAATCATGGTGAAGCAAAGGCTTTGGCTAATGCTGCTTCTCTGGGAAATGATCCTAAGAGTGCAGATATATACTTATGGGGGCATTGGTGGTGTTGTGAGCCTTGCTGGAATGCAATGATTAATGCAGGGATTAAGGATGTTTATCTATTAGAAGGAAGTGAGATTCTTTTTGATAAAAATAATCCAGGAAATGTTGTAGGTCATCAATTTGAATAATAAAAAGCCGACCTTAGGGTCGGCTTTTTTGTTTGATGTTAATATGTTAAAATTAACATATTAACATCTTAATCTTTAAATTTTATGATCTAACTAATTCTTCTTCTTAAAATTACTAATAATAACTATAAATATTATGATAGACAAACAAATAGAGAAACTTATAAAAGAAGAAGAAAAGAGACAGAAAAGTGTTGTGAATTTAATCGCTTCAGAGAATATTGTTTCCGACGATGTTCTTAAAGCTCTTGGCTCTAAACTCACAAACAAATATGCTGAAGGTTACCCAGGACGTAGGTATTATGGTGGAAATCAAGTTATAGACAAGGTGGAGAATTTGGCAATTGTTCGTGCTTTGAAACTTTTCAAACTTAAGCCAGAAAATTGGCATGTAAACGTTCAACCTCTGTCTGGTTCTCCTGCAAACTTTGCTCTTTACTCTGCTCTTGTCCCAGTCGGAGGAAAGATTATGGGAATGAAACTTTCATCAGGTGGGCACCTTACTCATGGACACCCAGCTTCAATGACAGGAAAAATATGGAAGCCTATTCAATACGAACTTGATAAAAAAACTGAAGTTATAGATTACGAAACTCTAAAGAAAATTGCAGTAAAAGAAAAACCAGACATTATAGTTTGTGGTTTTACTGCTTATCCACGCGTAGTGGACTTTAAAAAGTTCCGTGAGATTGCAAATGCATGTGGATCACTTCTTCATGTAGATATGTCTCACTTTGCAGGGCTTGTGGCAGGAGGTGCATACCCATCTCCATTTCCGTATGCTGATTCTGTCATGACCACAACTCACAAGTCTCTTCGTGGTCCAAGACATGCACTTTTATTTGTAAAAAAAGATGCAAGAGAATTTGATAAGAAAATAGATAAAATGATTATTCCCGGACTATTTGGTGGTCCACACGAGAACAGTATTGCAGCGGTTGCGGTAGCTCTTCTTGAGGCATCTAAGCCAAGTTTTAAGAGTTATGCAAAGCAAGTAGTAAAAAACGCAAAAGTTTTAGCAAAAGAATTACAAAAATTTGGTTGGCATATTATTTCAGGTGGTACAGATTCACACCTCATCCTTATGGATACATGGATGGATGGAAAGGGTATACCTGGTAAGGAAGCAAGCGCTAAACTAGAAAAAGCCGGAATAATTGTAAATATGAATACAATTCCAGGCGATCCACGTGGACCTATGGACCCATCAGGTATTCGTCTTGGAACTTGCGCACAGACAACTCGTGGAAACAAAGAAAAAGATATGATTAAATTAGCAGCGAAGATGGATAAGATATTAAAATCTAAATAATCATGATAGAAGGAAAAAGAGAAAATTTAAAACCTTGTGCCGGGGTAATGATTTTTAAAGATAATAAAGTTTTACTTGGAAAAAGAAAAGGTTCTCATGGGGCAGGAGAATATAGTTTCCCTGGTGGACACTTAGAATACGAAGAATCATTTATAGAGTGTATTAAAAGAGAAACATTGGAAGAAGTTGGAATTTTGATTAAAAATTTAAAATTCTTATGTGTAGCAAATATATATAGATATGAAGGAAGGCAGGATATTTTAATTGGATTATCGTCAGACTGGGAAAATAATGAACCTAAAACAATGGAGCCAGAAAAGTGTGAAGGTTGGGATTGGTATAGTTTAGATAGTTTACCATCCCCATTATTTTACCCCACAGAGTTGGTTATAGATTCATATAAAACAGGAAAAAACTTTTATGATAAAGAATAAAAACAAAAAATTAAAAGGAAAACTTATAGTTATAGATGGTACAGATGGAAGCGGAAAGGCGACACAAGTAGCCCTTTTGACTGATCATCTAAAGAAGGAAGGTTATAAGTTAAAGATTGTTGATTACCCTGAGTATTATAAGAATTTCTTTGGGGCTTTTGTGGGGCATTGCTTGTCTGAACAATATTATAACTTTATAAATGTTCACCCAAAGATTGCTTCAGTTCTTTATGCTGCAGATAGATGGCAATCAAAAACAGAAATGGATAAATGGCTGAAGGAGGGGTACATAATAGTTGCAAATCGTTATGTATCAGCGAATCAAATTCATCAAGGTGGAAAAATAAGTGATTCTAGAAAGAGAAATAATTTTATAAAATGGTTGGATCAAATGGAGTACAAAGAGTTTGGGATTCCTAGACCAGATATTACTTTGTATTTGAGTTTGCCTATAGAGATCGTGATGAATCTTCTCAAAGAAAGAGAAAGTAGTAAAATGAAAAGAGCTTATCTAAAGAATAAGAAAGATGTCCACGAGGCAGATTCTAAATTTATGGAGAATTCTATCAAGAGTGCATTGTGGCTTGCAAAGACTCAACCAAACTGGAGTAAAATAAATTGTTCAGAAAAAGGAATAATTCTTTCAAGGGAGAGTATTCATAATATGGTGTATAAAGAAGTTAAAAAAGTTTTAAAATGAAAATAAAAATTAAAAAATTAAAAGAAGGAGTTAAGTTGCCAACATATCATCACCCTGGGGACGTAGGGATGGATATGTATGCCATGGAGACTTTTACTGTAAATCCAGGAGAACATCACTTTTTCTACCATGGTTTTGCTATGGAATTTCCTATTGGTTATGCAGGTATTGTGAAAGACAAAGGTAGTATTTCAAAAGCAGGACTACACTCTATGGGGGGAGTTTTTGATGCTGGTTTTCGAGGAGAGTATAATACTCATCTTGTAAATTTGGGAACTGAACCCTATACTGTAGAAGAGGGTGATAAAGTTTCTCAATTGGTTATATTTCCAGTAACTATTGCAGAATTGGAAGAGACTGATAATTTGAGTGAGTCAGCCCGTGGTGAAGGAGCCTTTGGAAGCACAGGGAAAAAATAATGAAAGAAAAAATACAAAAATTAATAAAAGAAATTTTAAAAACTTTAAATATAGAAGATGTTAATTTTTCTATTGAGCATCCAGATGATTTAAAGAACGGAGATTATTCTACAAACGTAGCAATGGTATGCGCTAAACAACTTAAAACAAATCCAAAAGAATTATCAGGGAAAATTGTTGAAGAATTAAATAAAAAATTACCAAAAGAAATTTCAAAAGTTGAAGTTGCTGGTCCTGGTTTTATAAACTTCTATTTATCACGAGAATTTTTTACAGACAGTGTTGAAACTATTCTAAGGGAAAAAGAAAAATGGGGAGACAATAATATACTAAATGGTAAAAAGGTGATGGTAGAGTATACAGACCCAAATCCTTTCAAGCCCTTCCATATAGGACATCTAATGGCAAACGCTATAGGTGAGTCAATTTCACGCATTGTAGAGCATTCTGGTGCCAATATTATACGAGCTAACTATCAAGGCGATGTAGGCCCACATGTAGCAAAAGCTATATACATAATGATGAAAAATAAGAGTGGTACAAACTCAGCCATGGCAGAAAATGTACCAGTTAGTGAAAAAGCGCAATATATAGGAAAGTGTTATTCAGAGGGTAGTAATCTTTATGATACAGATGAAAATATTAAGAAAGAGATTGAAGTAATAAATAAAAAAGTTTACGAAAAATCAGATGAAGAAATAAACAAAATCTATGATTGGGGAAGAAAAGTAACCCTAGATGCATTTGAAGATATATATAAAATTCTTGGAACAAAGTTTGATTATTATTTCTTCGAAAGTGATATGGCAAAAGTAGGGGAGAAGATTGTAAGAGAAAATGTCGGGAAAATTTTTGATGAATCAGATGGGGCTATAGTTTTCCATGGAGAGAATTATGATAAGAAACTACACACCAGAGTATTCATAAACTCTCAGGGTTTGCCAACTTATGAAGCAAAAGAGATTGGTCTTGCTTTAACAAAATTTGAAAAAGAAAATCCAGATATTTCTATTGTGACTACGGCTATAGAGCAAGGGGAATATATGAAGGTAGTTCAGAAAGCTATCTCACTTATGCATCCAGAACTCGAAAGTAAGATGAAACATATAACTCACGGAATGATGAAGCTCGCAACTGGTAAGATGTCTTCAAGAAAAGGAAATATTATAACAGGAGAGTCTCTTCTTCGTGATTCTATGGGTATGGTGTTTGATAAGATGATTGAAAGAGAATTTTCAACTGAAGAGAAAAAGAAAATAGGTGAAGTTGTAGGAGTTGCAGCTCTTAAGTATTCAATACTTAAATCTTCACTCGGTTCAGATATTATTTATGATGCGGATAAATCTATTTCCTTCGAAGGGGATTCTGGTCCGTACTTGCAGTACACTGCAGTTCGTGCAAATTCGATATTAAAGAAAGCGGAAAATTTTGATTTGAGTAATAAAAAGGAAACTCCAGAAAATATTACAGAATTGGAAAAATTGATTTATCAATTCCCTGAAATTGTTAAGTATTCATACGAAGAGCTTGAGCCTCATCATATAACAAACTATCTTACAGGGCTTGCAAGTAGCTTTAACTCTTTCTATGGAAATACTCAAATACTAGTAGAAGATAATAAATATGCGGCGTATCATTTAGATCTGATAAAGGCTTTTTATCAGACTATGAAAAATGGTCTTTGGTTGCTTGGTATGGAAACTCCAGAGAGGATGTAAATAAGAAAGCCCTTCATAAAAAGAAGGGCTTTGCTTTAAGTTATATGTTTTAAAAATAAAACATATGAGGGCAATAGTTGGGCGTATGATTTTAGAAGCACACGATTACTTCATAAAAGAGCATATCGGTGACCGACTCATATTCAATTTAATCCTATACCAAAATATAACTTCTTGCAAATATTGATTTTAATGATATTATTTATATATACGAAGAAGAGATATCACTCTTCGCCCTAATCAAAGACGGGCAAGTATTGGGAAGAAAGCCTTGTTGGCTAGTAGAACCCTATAAATGAGAAGTAAATGAGGTGGTACCACGTGTCTCGTCCGTTCATTAATATGAATTAGGATAGAAACTCGTCCTTATATAACAATTTTATTATTGTTGTATGTGGACGAGTTTTTTTATTAGATATTTATAAGGAGTTCTTAAAAAATAAAATAGATCTTCTAAAAGGGTCCGGATAATTTTCTACTGAAAATTTCCTTATTGCTCGGCCCGTCGGCCTTGCGCACGCCCCTTTTATAAGACTATTTAATTTTTTTAAATTATTAAAATTTATGAATGAAGAAAATACAAAATCAGCAAGTGCTCTCAGAGAAGAAGAAGTTTTAAAATTCTGGAAAGAGAATAATATTTTCGAGAAGAGTTTAGAAAAAGATTCACCAAAAGGTGAGTATGTTTTCTATGAAGGTCCTCCTACTGCGAATGGAAAACCTGGAATACACCACTTGGAAGCTAGAGCTTTTAAAGATGCTATTCCTCGGTATAAGACAATGTGTGGTTACCACGTAGCTAGAAAAGGTGGCTGGGATACTCACGGACTTCCTGTGGAACTGCAAGTAGAGAAGAAACTAGGTTTAAATTCTAAGAAAGCTATTGAAGATTATGGAATTGCAAATTTCAATAAAGAGTGTAAAGAAAGTGTTTGGGAATATACAGATCTATGGAGTAAATTCACAGATCGCATAGGTTACTGGGTAGACCAAGAGAATGCATATGTAACTTATCATAATGATTATATTGAATCTGTATGGAACGTAGTAAAAACTGCGAATGAAAAAAAGTTACTTTATAAAGATTATAAAGTTGTGCCTTGGTGTCCTCGTTGTGGAACAACTCTTTCTTCTCATGAGATAGCACAGGGTTACCAAGATGTGAAAGATTTATCTGTCACTGCAAAATTTAAAGTAAAAGGAGAAGAGAATACTTATATTCTTGCTTGGACTACAACACCTTGGACTCTTCCTGGTAATGTGGCTTTGGCAGTAGGGAAGAAGATAGATTATGTAAAAATAGAAAAAGATAATGAATTATTAATTCTTGCAAAATCACGTCTCTCTATAATAGAAGGAGAATACAAAGTAATTAAAGAAATGAAAGGCTCAGATCTAGTTGGCTTAGAATACGAACCACTATATCCTTATTTTATAAATACGATCCCAGATACCGAAAAACCAAAATTAGAAAAAGCATTCAAAGTATATGCTGCAGATTTTGTAACTACAGAAGATGGTACAGGAGTAGTGCACACTGCTGTGATGTATGGAGTAGATGACTTTAATCTAGGGAATGAAATAGGTTTACCAAAGCACCATATGGTAGGGCTTGATGGTAAATTTTTAGCAGGTACAGAATTCTTAGAAGGAAGATTTGTTCGTGACGAAGAAGTGGCGATAGATATTATAAAAGATCTAGCTCATCGTGGACTTCTATTTAAAAAAGAAAAATACGAACACTCATACCCACACTGTTGGCGTTGTAAGACAGCCCTTATATATTATGCTCGCGATTCTTGGTATATAGCAATGTCTACTTTGAAAGACCAACTTGTAAAAGAGAACGAAGGAATAAATTGGGAGCCATCATATATTAAAGAAGGACGTTTTGGTGAATGGCTGAAAGATATAAAAGACTGGGCTATCTCACGTGAGAGATACTGGGGTTCACCTCTACCTGTGTGGATTTGTAATGATTGTAATAAGAGAGAAGTTATGGGTAGTATTGATGAAATAAAATCAAGAACTAAAAAATCAGGGAATAAATATTTTGTTATGCGTCACGGACAATCAGAGTGCAATGTAAGTGAATCTATAATGCACAAAGAGGAATCTAAAAATTCTAAATTAACTGAAGAAGGAAGAAATCAGGTGTTGGAAAGTTCAAAGAATTTTAAAGAGAAAGTCGATATTGTTATAGCTTCTCCATTTCAAAGGACTAGAGAAACTACGAAAATGATGTGTGAGCAAATAGGTTTTCCTCAAGAGGACGTTATCTACGATGAGAATATACATGAATGGGAGGCAAGTAGTATCTTTTATGATAAAGATAGAGATACTTTTGAAAAGTATTATTTGGAGGATTATTTGAATAATCCCTCAGAAGCTTTACCTGATAGTGAAAGTTTTGCTCAAGTAGCTATGCGTGTAGGAAAATTTATTTATGATTTGGAAAATAAATATTCAGGGAAAACTATTCTGATTATTGGTCACTCAGGAGCAACAAGAGTTCTAGACTTTGTGATACAAGGTTTCTCTTTTGAGAGTTTGCCTAGAGAGAAAAATATTCCAAACTTCTTGAAAAATGCAGAAATAAAAGAATTAAACTTTGTTCCACTTCCTCATAATGAAAATTATGAATTAGATTTACACAAGCCATATATAGATGAAGTGAGTCTTTCCTGTGATTGTGGTGGAAAACTAGAAAGAACAAAAGAAGTGATGGATGTGTGGCTAGACTCAGGAGCGATGCCTTTTGCTCAGGATCACTATCCATTTGAGAATAAAGATAAAATAGAAAAAGGTGGAGCTTACCCAGCAGATTTTATCTGTGAAGCTATAGATCAGACTCGTGGATGGTTCTATACTCTTCATGCTGTCGGAGCTATTATGGGGCGGGGAAAAGCTTATAAGAATGTTATTTGTCTTGGTCACTTACTAGATGCAAAAGGTAAAAAGATGAGTAAGTCTCTCGGAAATGTAGTTGACCCATGGGCTATGATGGATAAATACGGAGCAGATACACTACGCTTGTGGATGTACTCCGTGAATCAACCGGGAGAGTCAAAGAACTTTGATGAGAAGACAGTTTCTGAATTGCATAGTAAGGTATTCAATCTACTTTATAATGTTCTTGCTTTTTACGAGCTCTATTGTGATAAAGATTTAGAGAAAAAAGAATATGTTGGTTCAGAAAATATTCTAGATAAATGGATAGTTTCTAGATTAAATGAGCTTATAGAAAACACTACGAAACAAATGGATGATTACAAGTTACTTGAGCCAGTCCGTGCAATCCGTGACTTTATGGATGATCTTTCGACTTGGTATCTACGTCGCTCTCGTGATCGAATAAAAGAAGGAGATATAGAAGCAAAGAATACTTTGTATTTTGTCTTAAAAACTCTCGTGAAAGTAATGGCACCATTTACACCTTTTGCTTCTGAGGATATTTGGCAGAAACTTAAAAATGATAAAGATGAATTAAGTGTTCATTTGATTGAATGGCCAACAGCAAATATGGTGAATATAAATGTAATTAAAGAAATGAAAGAAGTTCGTGAAGTTGTTACTCTTGGTCTACAAGCAAGACAAAAAGCTGGAATTCCAGTACGTCAACCACTAAACAAAATTACTATTGCAGAATTTGATTTTGTTAGCTCACATAATGGAATGGAATATTTTGATATAATTAAAGAAGAATTAAATATTAAAAATATGTATTCTAATAAAGATCTAACATTAGAGAATAAGGTAGAGCTTGATCTTAATATTACAGAAGACCTTAAACAAGAAGGGAATTATCGTGAATTCGTAAGAGCTGTTCAAGACATAAGAAAGAAGAACGGTCTTAATCCTAGTGATATTATAACTCTTGTTATAGATACAAATGAGGAAGGACAAGAGCTAATGAATAAATTTAAACAAGAATTACTGAAAACTGTTATCGCAAAAGATATACAAATGGAAAATAATGATGGCGCAGAGATTAAGATTGATAATTTAGTCTTTGTTGTAACTGTAATAAAATAAACAAAATGAATCCACAAAATAAAAAATTAGTTATATTTGATTTTGATGGAGTACTCGCTAACACTGTAGATTTCTGTTTTGATATACATAAAAAAGATAATCCTAATTTTACCTTAGAAAAATTACAACAAATATGTACTGGGAATTTTGTTGATAATATGAATTATGAGAATGATAGTAAAAATCATAAGATACCAGTTGATTTCTATGAGCAATACGAAAAAGAAATATCTAAAATTAATATAAATGAGATACTACATAAAATGATTTTAGGGTTAGAAAAAGATTATATTTTATCTATTGTTTCATCTACTACTACAAAATACATAAATAATTTTTTAGAAAAAGAAAAAATACGAAATTATTTTTTTGATATTTTAGGTGCAGATGTTCATAGTAATAAAACAATCAAAATAAATAGTTTGCTTGAAAAATATAATCTCAAATCAAGTGGGGCAGTATTTGTTACTGACTCTCTTGGAGATATTAAAGAGGGTAATATTTGCGGGGTTCAATCTATTGGTGTAACTTGGGGAATTCACCCAATAGAAACACTTGAAAAAGGTAATCCTATTGCGATAATTAATGACCCTCGAGAATTATTTGAGTGTATTAAAAATGTGTTAAAATAGAAATACAATGCATCACATCTATCACACTCATGGTTTTATACTCTCGTCTCGTAATATGGGCGAAGCAAATAAAATGCTCACAATATATACTCGTGAGATGGGTTTAGTGCGTGCTGCTGCTCAGGGGATACGTTTACACAAATCAAAGCTTCGTTTTACATTACAAGATTTGTCTTATGTAAATGTAGACTTAGTTCGAGGGAAAGAATTATGGAGAGTAACTTCAGCAAAACATATTTCTTCTTTTCCTCTTGCAAGAAGAGACACACCATCTCTCGTATTGATCATGAGAGTTACCAAGTTACTCGAGCGCCTCTGTACAGGAGAAAGTCCAAGTGAAAATATTTTTGATGATTTTATACAAGCATTA
>JBGSQV010000040.1:0-1819 GCA_041737855.1 Minisyncoccia bacterium
TAGTCTGTAAGAAAAGAAGATTGTATGGGGTTAGATTTTAGATAATTTGAAATACTTAATTTTAAATTTGAACTACCTGCTACTGAAGCAGCAATAGCAACCCAATCTGTATAAAGACTAGAGTTACCAAATGATCCACTAGAATCTTGAACACCAGATAAATATGAAATTGCATTGGAAACATTAAACACAACTGACACAGGTGTACTACTGCCACCTCCTCCAGAATTAACAACATTATCTGATATTTCTATTCCCAAAATATTTGATGGAACATATAATGATTTACTACCAACAGCACTCAATGAACCAGATTTATCTAGAACAACAGAACAAGTTCCATCATCTATAGTTAAGCAAGACTGACTTCCTATTGTAATAGTTGCGTCTTTTAGTGGGGTCCAGATCAAATCAGACCAATCTGAATTAAAATTAGTTTTTTCTTCTGCTGTAAATATAATTGTATCCCCTACTTTTCCTGAATTTATATCACTTGAAATTCTTAATGGATGAGAATTATAAGTTAAAAGAAATTCTTCTCCATCTGCAAGCAAGTGTTTATTAATTGCAGTAGACCCATAATTCAAATCATTGAACCATCCCCAGTAAATATAGTTAGTATCATCTTTTGCACTTCCCCCCAATTCATCTAAAACTCCAAGAGTTTTAGGATTGGTACTATCTTTACTAAAATTAGAATCATACCAAGTCCAAGTATTTGATAAACCAGATTGCTCTATGGCACATTTACCATTTACAGTAATAGGAGCATCTGATTCTAATGACTCTGGACAAGCTGTGACTGTTTCTGGCCCATCAAATAAAACTGTATCCCCAGAGTAAACCTTGAGATTAATAGTAACAGGATCTGGTGTTGGTAATACAGGAGGTGTAATATCTGGTACTGTTTCTGTAAAAATAGGATCTATTGGTGGAGTTGAATCTTCTGCGGATACAAAATTATACCCAAATAAGATAATTATTAAACTAAACAAAATTATAAACTTTTTTAAAATATTTTTCATATAATTTTATTCTTGCTTCCAGGAAATAATATCTCCATCTTTTAATATATAATTTGAAACACCGACAGATGCCTCTTGATCATTCACATAATAAATCCAATATTTTCCAGATCCTCCTGTAACTCCGTTTATTTCATTTACAAAATATCCTAACCCTGAGTGTTCTACACCATTAAATGAAAAAGTATTATCTTTTATATTTTTCATAGCGTCATAAAGACTAGACCCTTCTTCTATTTTTATGGAGTAACTTTTATCAAAAACATTGAGAGTGGCTAAAATATATTTTTTATTATCAACGATTGATTCTTTTTTGACTGGAGTAGATTCTGTGGGTATTTTTATTATTGATTCTACTTGAGGATTAGAAATTGGTAAATTATTAACTTCCATCTTTGGTTCAAGAGTTTCTAATTGCTTGTTTTCTTTATTTAAAGATAAATATGAAAAAACTATACTAATTAAAATTACTAGAGATATTGAACCTATGACGATATACTGTTTTTTTGTTTTCATATATTTATGTGATATTAAAATAATAAAAGCCCCTCCGACTTGAGCCGGAGGGGCTTTTATGTAAAATACAAAAAATATTCTCCTGCTCGGGAAACACCATTGTATTAAGACCGGACTTATCCCTTTTAGGGCATTACCGTTGCGGCACAGTAGAGGAATCTAACCTCATTTCCAAATACACTGGTTTTAAATTTTTAATGAAACTAATTTACTAACACTACCTTACTCTTTCTTTGGCTCGCCGTAGCAGAAGCGGGGGCGGCTACTAACCATCTTTC
>JBGSQV010000046.1:0-3171 GCA_041737855.1 Minisyncoccia bacterium
GCTTATTATCAAAAATTTAATAATTATGATAGATTATATTGATGCATAAAATGATTCAAAATAAATTTAATATTTCCCCTAAAGCAATAATACTATTTACAGTATTCCTCGATGTTCTTGGTATAGGGTTAATTATTCCTATACTTCCTTTCTACGTGGAATCATTTAATGTTTCTGATACTGTTGTCACTATGCTCTTTGCTGTATTTGCTCTGTTCTCATTTTTTAGTGCACCTATACTTGGAATGATATCTGACCGTAAAGGAAGAAGACCTGTACTCCTCATAAGTCTTTTGTCTACTGCTATTGGTTGGATTATATTTGCTTTCTCAAGAACAATATTTGGACTTTTCCTTGGGAGAATTATAGACGGTTCTGCAGCTGGAAATATTTCAACTGCTCAGAATTACCTTGTAGATATATCAAAGGACAAAACAGAGAGAACAAAAAACCTAGGATTAATCGGGGCTACTTTTGGGGTAGGATTCATTGTAGGACCACTTATAGGTGGAGTCCTTTCAGGAATAAGTATGAAGTTACCATTTATAGTTGTGGGAATAATGGCTCTCATGAACACAATACTTGCTTACTTCTTCCTACCAGAAACTCACCATGACAGAAACACAGGGAAAATTTCCTTAAATCCTTTTTCTCCAATAATGAAAGCATTCCGAAATAAAAATTTGGTTTATTTATTTTTATCTTGGTTACTCTTTGGAATAGCGATATCTATAAATCAGTCCATATTTGCTCTTTATATAGGCAGAGTATTCTCTTGGACAGTTATCGCCTCAGGAGTACTTATGTCTTTGATGGGAGTTATTATTTCAATAAACCAAGCCTTTGTTATTCATAAAATCTGGTTAAAATATTTCAAAGAATCACTACTTATGATTTGGCTACTTATCCCATTTGCTTTTGGATATCTGATAATGGCAATGCCTTTCAAGGTTGCTTTTATATTAGGTCTCATCATTACAGCATTCGGACAATCTACAATGAGAGTTATTATGATGAGTCAAATAGTTGGATTCTCTGATCCAAAAGAACAAGGGGAAATGATGGGGACCATGGCTTCTCTTATGTCACTATCGATGATTATAGGTCCTATAATAGGTGGATTTGTATATGGTATAAACGTAAGCCTACCATTTGTATTGGCAGGAATAATATTATTTATAACTTTTATTTTTGTAAGAAAAGCTTACAAAAAATTAGGAGAAAGTGAACACATAGAAGTAATACCAGTAGAAGCTGTTTAAATAAATTTAATTTAAATAATCTACTTTCTTTTTTATATTTTCAAAATCTTCTAAGATTTGCATGATCTCTTCTTCTGACATTATTATTCTTGTTGAATTATCATGATTAACAGTACTAATCATAACATTGGGTATTATGTGATAGTGCAAGTGCTCAATACTCTTATTATTCTCATCTCCATTTCGAACTAGAATAGTATAATTCTCATACCCTAAAGATTTAATCATTCTAACCCCTTCTCTTAGGAGTCGATCTATCGCAATTGTTTCTTCTTCGTTTATTTCCTCAAAAAATGCAATATGACGATTTGGAATCACAAGCAAATGGTGCTTGTGGTATGGAGAAATAGAATAAGTCATGAAAGCATGATCATTTTTTTCAATTACTCCTTTTATGTTCCTTGGTTCACAAAAAGGACAATCTTTATTAACTTCTAGAAATTCAGTGTAAAGCATATATTTTAAAGCTACAGTCTACCAAGAAAAACCCTTTATGACAACAAAATAAAATTATCTATTTAAATAAGTTATTGTGATCTGTAAAACTGTTGCGAATGAAACCCATAGTAAATATGGTATTTGTATATAAGAAATCCATCGTGCGTATGGGAATATAACAACTATAGCCCATACGAGAGTAATGAGAACTAGAAGTATGTCTATCATTGCAAGATAATTATTTTTTAAACCAAATTGCAAATAAGTAAAAATAAAATTAAAAGCTAGGTTTAAAATAAAAGGCAAAATAACAAGAAAAGATATTTTCTTTTGGAAAAACATCATGAAAACTTTACCAAACGAAATCGCAATTAAAACATATAAGACGGTCCATACTGGACCAAAAAGCCATGAAGGTGGAGACCATGTAGGCTTGATCAAACTTGAGTACCAATTGTATGCTTTCATATCTTCATTATAGCAGATTATATGTTAATCTTTCACAATTTTATCTCGCAATTCTAGTGGATAAACAGTTTTATCTTTTATGTCAGTTAAGGAAAGCCATACTACTTCATAAGTGCCATATTGCTCTACATCCCTACCATTAAACTCTGGGCCTGTACCTGTGCCTACTTCACCACTTAATATTTTACAATTATAAAAATACTCCATATCTCCAAGTGCATTTGGAGCAAGTGATGACTTCTCCATAACTAAATCTTTTACTTCTACCTCTACTCCGAGCTCTTCTAGGCACTCTCTTTTTAATCCATCTTCAATACTTTTATCCCCCTCGTCGATTCCTCCACCAGGAAAAACCCAGTATTCATGACCGTGCTTAACTCTATGCATAAGTAGAACTTTCTCTTCTTCTATTATTATCGCTCTAGCTCGTTTATTCATGGATTAATTTTATTTACTATGTATAACTCTTTGTGGAAATGGTATTTCTATTCCTTCTTTGTCGAAAGCTTTTTTAATTCTGAGTCTTAGTTCCCCTGTCACTTCCCACTGCTTACCAGGCTCTGTATCTCCAAGAATTTTAATTTCAATTGCTGAGTCACCAAAGTTATCGATTCTTAAGAATTTGGGAGCTTTTATTATACTATCTTTCCATACTGGGTCAGAAGCCAATTCTTCTCCGACAGTATTCACAATTTTTATTACATTTTCTATATCTGAGCTATACCCAACTCCAATATTTAGATTCACTCTAGAGTAACTCTTTGATAAATTGGAAATAGATTTTACTTCACCATGAGGAATGTGATGCACTGTGCCATCCATATCGCGAAGCGTAGTCATACGAAGACTAATATCTTCAACCAATCCACACTTATCCGCAGCGCATATAATATCACCAACACGATATTGATTCTCTAAAATAATAAAAAGACCTGTGATAATATCACGAATCAAATATTGCCCTCCGAATCCTAGTGCGAGCCCTGCTACTCCTGCGGCTGCA
>JBGSQV010000087.1:0-1606 GCA_041737855.1 Minisyncoccia bacterium
ATTTTTGGACAGATAACATAAGCTTGTCTACCAGCTTCTAATTCTAATTTTATTTTTTCATAAGCTTCACCTCTTTTCTTTTCAGAAACTATTTCAGTAATAACTTTTTTACGTCCTGCCGGCATCTGATCAATAATAGAAAGATCCAAGTCTCCATATATAGTGAGTGCAAGTGTTCGTGGAATAGGAGTAGCGGTCATCGAAAGATAGTGAGGAGAGTGACCTTCTTTTTTAGCTAACTTCATTCTTTGATTTGTTCCAAATCGGTGTTGCTCATCTATCACCACAAGGCCCAAATCTTCAAACTCTACTGATTTAGAAATAAGAGAATGAGTCCCTATTACGATTGGAATTTCGCCATTTTTAATCCATTTGAGAAGTTGGTTTTTTGATATACTTGTCCAAGTTCTTATTTGTTTTCCATTTTCCCAGCGAGCAGACTTACTAGGGAATTTACGACAACCACTTGAAGTCATAAGTGCGATAGATATGCCTGTATGATCAAAATACTCAATAAAACTCTCGTATAGTTGAGTTGCGAGGACTTCTGTGGGGGCCATATATGCCACTTGTAAGTTCCCAAAGTTTTGACCTATGGGTCTATTTTTTATTACCGCATATGCAATAGTTGCAGCGACGAATGTTTTACCAGAACCTACATCACCTTCTACAAGGCGAGACATAGGTTTATCTTTTTTAAGATCTTCGAGAATTGTCTTTATAGTGTTCTCTTGAGCTGTGGTTGGTTTGAAAGGGAATCGTGATACGAAATCTTTGATGTCGTTATCTTTTACTTCAAGTTTGTATGAAAATAGTGCGTCAAATTTTTTACGTTCTTGTTGGCGAGCAAGCTGAATGAAAAATACTTCTTCGAAAGCAAATCTTTTGCGAGCAATTTCTGCATGTTCTTTTTTCTGGGGAGAATGTATCCATATAAGGGCAGTATGCAAACTTGGTAATTTATATTTATCTAAAATTTCTTTATTTAAATAATCTGGAATTTTTTTTATAAAATCATTTTTTAAGATTTTATTTATTGCATGGTATATCCACTTGGAAGTTATTCCTTTTGATTCAGGGTAAATAGGGAACCCATATTTATCTCCAGCTTCTGTCTTTTGGAATAGTGAATCATGGAGGTCTATAGGTAATACATCTTCTTTGTTTATTTCAGGGTTTGTGAGAGTGAGGCCATAAGTCTTACTATCGGATACCTTTCCCGTAACCCTGACAGTAGAACCATCCTTTAGCATTTTTGCCAAGTATGGTTGGTGGAACCAGATAATATTTATTTTCCCAGTTAGGTCAGTAATCGTCGCTTCACCCATAGGGATTTTACTTTTGAACCCCTTTTTTTGTTTTTAGGTTTGATATTACACCTATAATAGTAACCTGCTCTCCATCTTTTAAAGTATTGATATTACGGAATTCAGTTATGTCGGTATAACGAGAAGGGAAGTAATATAAAAGATCAGACACCTTGTTTATACCAAGACGAGTCAAAGCTTTCTTTTGATTTATGTCTATCCGAAAATGAGATTCAATATTATCAGTTAATTGCATAATTTGTTATATGTATTATAACAGAAATATTATATTTGCGGAG
>JBGSQV010000035.1:0-4462 GCA_041737855.1 Minisyncoccia bacterium
CGCCGAAGAGGCGTGGAAAAACAAAAAACAGCAGATGCATCTGCGGCCGCACTTATCCTTCAAAGGTATTTAGATAGAAAGAATAATAAATAAAAAATGGTATCAATTTTTAAAATTGACACCATTTCATTTAAAGATATATTCATACATATTGATACCTAAGTATACAAATGTATTAATATATATACTCACTAGTATTATATCAATCAAGAATATAGTTATCATTCCTTTAGTTAATGATCTCTCTTTATTCCTGTGAAAAATAACATGCAATCCTGTGTTTTGGGTACACAAAAGTAAACCACTAAACCATTTTTTAATAAGACCCCATAATTTATTAATAGAAAATTTCTCATCATTGTTTGTTTGGAAGTTTCCTTTTTCATTTATCCTTAGAACATCTCCGCTTATACCATCGTAGTATTTTATAGATAATATTCCATATAATAAAAAAACAATAACAGTAATTCCTGTGCTTGGTAAAATACCCAAGTGTTTTATTAAGAAGCTTATTAAAGTGACTTCTATTAAGAATCCTTTTATAAGTAGGTTTAAAAGAAAAATAATCCCTATGTGGGATATATGCATTTTTTTCATAAAGAACAGTTTTAAGTTTTTTTGCTAGTATATCATTAATTTGAAATTTTGCATCAAAACGTTTTTGACGTATAGTATATGGATGGAATACGTATCATATGAAGATTTTAAAAAAATGGATATTAGGATAGGGACAATTCGTGAGGTTGAGTCAGTCCCAGAGACCGACAAGCTTTTACGTTGCCAAGTAGACTTTAATGAAGTAGATGTTGATGGTAATAAAAAACTTAGACAAATTATTTCCGGTATAAAAGAATATTATCCAGAGATTGATAAACTAATCAATAAACAAGTTTTGTATATTGTTAACTTAGAGCCAAGAACAATCAAAGGGTACGAAAGTAATGGAATGCTTATGGCAGTAGATGACAAAAATGGCAACCCGGCTTTTCTTGTCCCTGAGACAGAAGTTAATAGTGGAAGTAAAGTAAGATAATATGGGAATACTTGATCCAATCGTAATAGTTAAAGCTGCTGGGGTGATAGGAGTAATCCTTGTTATTTTTGCAGAGACTGGTTTATTTTTTGGCTTTTTCTTTCCAGGGGATTCACTTCTTTTCACTGCTGGAATTTTTGCTTCACAAGGATTTTTTAGTATAGGAGTTCTATTGGTTGGTTGTGTTCTTGCAGCAATAATAGGAGATACAGTAGGTTACTGGTCAGGGAAAAAATATGGACGACAACTTTTTGATCGTGATTATGGATTTTTCTTTAAAAAGAAGCGTTTATACGATGCGGAGGTATTTTATGAAAAGCATGGTAAGTCTACAATAATCATTGCACGCTTTGTTCCTATAATAAGGACATTTGCTCCGATTGTAGCTGGTATCGGAGAAATGAAATATCCATTATTTCTCTCGTATAATGTAATTGGTGGAGTTGCTTGGGTGTTGGCACTATTACTTTCTGGGTATTTCTTAGGTGGAATCATTCCAAATCCTGACAAGTATATTATTCCTATTGCCTTCTTAATAATAGTTGTATCTTTCCTTCCTATTATCTTTAAAATGATTAAATTTAAGTTTGGGAAATAATATTTTTTAAATTAAGTATTTTGGTCAGGAATAATTTATTTGTCGTCACAAATAAATTTTCACGACCCTGACTCGTCTATTTTCTCTACTGAGAAAATATGACTCCGTCTCACAAAAACGAAAAAGACTGGAGCAGTCCAGTCTTTTTGAGTTCACGTTTTTGTGCCCCCGCGAGGAATCGAACCTCGAATAACGGCTTAGAAGTCCGCAGTTATATCCATTTAACTACAGGGGCAGGGGCTCTGTTGGCTTTGTGCGCGATGAGGGACTTGAACCCCCGACCTTCTCAGTGTAAATGAGTTGCTCTACCAACTGAGCTAATCGCGCATAATTGTTGATACTTATAAACCTTAATAAATATAATGTTCTCACGAGTCGCTACAACTGAGCTAATCGTGCATTTTACTACTCATTGCATAATATCATATTTTTAATATATTTCAACTATATGCTAGTATGTCCTTATGAAGATCAATATCCTTTTTGAAGACAAGAATGTTTTGGTGATAGACAAGCCTGCGGGGATTGTCGTTCATCCTGACGGCAAGAACAATACAGAGACAATTTCTGATTGGGTTATTGCAAATTACCCAGCTCTTAAAAAAGTAGGAGAGCCATTCATAATAGAAAGAGAAGGTGGTAAAAAAGAAAAAATATTACGTCCTGGAATAGTTCATCGCCTAGACAAGGAAACTTCCGGAGCTCTTATTATTGCAAAGAATCAAAAAACTTTTCTTTACTTAAAAGAGCAATTTCAAAATCATAAAATTAAAAAAGTTTATAAAGCTTTTGTTTATGGGTATGTCACAGATCCAAAAGCCTCACTTCTCACAGGGGGTAGAGGAGTTATCAATGTACCCATTGGTCGTTCTCAGAAAGATATTCGCACGTATACAGCAGGACGTGGAGCGCGTGAACCAATTCGTGAAGCGGTAACAGAATATAAAATTCTAAATAAATTTACAGATATAAAAGAGGATGAAGTAGTTAATCCATCTGATATGGTTGAGCGTCAGTACTCTTATGTTGAAGCTTATCCTAAAACAGGACGTACTCATCAAATTCGAGTACATATGAGATATATAAACCATCCTGTAGTTTCAGATCCTCTATATCGTAGCTCAAAAGAGTTATCACTTGGAATGAAACGCTTAGCTTTGCATGCACACTTTATAACTTTCTCTTTACCAAGTGGAGAACTAAAGACAATAGAAGCTCCATTGCCAGCTGATTTTAAGAAGGTAATTAAGACATATATATCTTAATAAACCATGATAAATAAAACCTAATTTTTGTACTTGACAAATTGGGCTTTTATGTGATATAATGGTACCAGAATAATTTTGTTCTATTTAAATTTAAAACCGGGAACAGGGATCTGAACATAAATTGTCATGGCAAAGTTTAATGTCACAGGCGAACAGCATTTTGGTCTTACTGGACAAATGCTCGAAATTCAACGCCAAATCCGTTTAAAAAGCGGAAGTCCTATTGATCCAGAGCTTGTAGCTCTTGCACTTCAAGATATTGTTGAAGGTAGATTTACTCACATTAGTAAAAAAGAGAATTCAATCACTCGTTTACTTTCAAAAGGTGAATCGATTATCATTGATGCTTGTGAAGGCAAAGAAAACTTAGCAGATGCTAAAGATGTATTTAAATCTGGTATTGATTCCGATTTTAAAAATTGGAATACAAATAAACCAAGCAAGAATACAGAAGAAACAGCAGTACAAGTACACGAAATCGTAAAGGATTCTACTTTTGTCCAAATGTTTGGTTCACTTGGAACCGATTTGGATAAGTTGTGTTTAACACAATCCCAGATAAAAAACTTTTGCAAAAAGCATTCTAACTGGCTTCGTACTGATGGTTATGCAACTTTCTTTTTATTTAAAGTTGATGATCTTTTCTTCTTTGCTAGCGTGGACGTGTACTCTGATGGCTTGTACGTCAGTGTGGTTCGTTTCGGGTTTGACGACGTTTGGGATGCTGACCGTGCTCGTCGTATTGTGGTTCCGCAACAGACTGTTTGAAACTTGTCTTTATGACTCTTATACACTTAATCCCTTTGACTCTTTGTCAGAGGGATTTTTTTATGTAATAATAAAAATGCAATTATGAAATATTCTGCGGTTAAGGCTTCAGGATCATTCTTGTTGAAAATTATTAACGAGAATTTTGTTGGCCAAGGCTTACAAAAGAGTGAGAATATATTTTCAAAATAAAAAATAATTTAGTTGGTGTGGTATATTTGTAGACTTATGATGTCTCAAATAATATACAGTATAGTCCCTAATGGAAACATTTTTAGATTAGCAGTGGTAAAGATGATATATCACACAATTCTTCGTTGCTAACGTGAACGTGAACTCTGATGGCTTGAACGTCAATGTGAATCGTTTCGAGAATGACAACGTTTGGAATGCTGACAATGCTCATCGTATTGTGGTTCCGAAACTAAATATTTCTCCTCAGTTATTTCTGGGGAGTTTTGCTTTCAAGCCCTTTTCTCCATCCACCTAGCATTTTACCAACTTCATTTAGTTGGTTTGAAAGTGTTGCGTATTTATCATTTGGAATACATTTATTCTCCCAAGCTAACTGTAAGAAGAATTTTACACCATCAAGTTTTGATATTGAGATAGTAATACGATTTATTTTATTATCACCAGATAGATACAAAGAAACGAAAATATTTTCTAAAATTTCCAAAAAGTATCCATCTATCTTACCTCCTAGATTGTGTCTGTATGTTTTTGGAAAATCACTTAGGTATTTAAACCAGATAGAATACGACTCTTTTGCTTTTACGAGCACTGTGGGTGTTC
>JBGSQV010000036.1:0-2116 GCA_041737855.1 Minisyncoccia bacterium
AGGCACAGATTGCTGAACTTTTTAATATTGAGCGTTCAGTAATAACAAAACATATTAAAAACATATTAAAAGACAAAGAACTTAATGAAAATTCAGTATGTGCAAATTTTGCACATACTGCTAATGATGGTAAAACATATCAAGTTCAATACTATAATTTAGATGTTATTTTATCTATCGGATATAGAGCAAATTCAAAAATGGCAATATCTTTTCGCCAGTGGGCTACAAAGACCTTAAGAGAGCATATTACTAAGGGCTACACTATAAATCGTAAGCAAATAACTAAAAATTATGATGCTTTTATGAAAGCTGTCGCTAGTATTGAGAATTTGCTTCCAGAATATGCAACTCTTGACCCTAAGGCAGTTCTTGATCTTATAAAAGAATTCGCTGGTACTTGGGTTTCTCTTGATTCTTATGATAGAGAATCACTCAAAATAAAAGGAGTTACAAAAAAGAGCATCAAAATAAATGCCGATGAACTATCTTTAGTTATTTCCAATCTAAAAGATGAATTAATTAAAAAAAGAGAGACAACAGAATTATTTGCACAAGAAAGACAGAGAGGAAGTATCGAAGGTATTATTGGTAATGTAATGCAGACTTTTGGAGGTAAGGCACTTTATGAAACAATTGAAGAAAAATCTGCAAATCTTTTATATTTTATGGTTAAGAACCATCCTTTTATAGATGGTAATAAGCGCTCTGGAGCTTTTGCTTTCATTTGGTTCTTAAGGAAAGCAAAAGCAAAAGGTTCTAGAAATATAAATCCAGCTACTCTTACTGCTCTTACTTTGTTTATCGCTGAAAGTAATCCTAAAAATAAAGAGCAGATGATTGCTCTGATAACACAATTATTGAATTAATAATAATGACAAATAAGAAAAAAAAGAAAATAGTTATGGTTAGTGGCGGTTTTGATCCTTTGCATATAGGGCATATTCGATATATGCAAGATGCAAAAAAGCTAGGCGACCATCTTGTTGTCGTTGTAAATAATGATAACTGGATAAGGGTGAAGAAGGGGAAAGAATTCATGTCTCACAAAGAGAGAAAAGAAATAATAGAATCTATCGTTTATGTAGATGAAGTCATAGTTTCTAGTCACAGGAAAGACACTAAAGATCCAAGTGTTTGTAGTGAAATTAAAAAAATAAAACCAGATATTTTTGCAAACGGAGGAGATAGATTTGCTGATGATATCCCAGAATTTAAGCTTTGTAATAAGCTTGGAATAAAAATGGTATTTAATGTTGGGAAAGGAGGGAAGATTGAAAGCTCCTCTGAGTTAGTTAGGAAATATTTAAAGAAAGTATAGTCCTTGTATAAAAGGTGAATTTATGTTTTAATTAGTAAAAATTTAAAACATAGGTTATGAAAAAAGTTTTCGTATCTGGAACGTATGACATCCTGCATGCAGGACATATCCAGTTTTTTAAAGAAGCAAAAGCTCTAGGTGACTATCTTATAGTAAGCTTTTGTTCTAGTAAGAATCTTTTATTATACAAAGGAAGGACAAGTGCCATTCCTGATGATAATAAGAAGATTTTATTGGAATCAATCCGCTATATTGATAAAGTAGTTATCGGGAGTGATGATGGGGGAGTTTGGGACTTTATCAAATCTTTTATCATCGAAAAGCCAGATATTCTGGTTGTGACCGAGGATGATAAATATATTAAAAAGAAGATGACCTTTTGTAAATTGGAGAAAGTTGAACTTGTTGTTCTCCCTAAAACACTACCATTGGCAACACCGATTTCTACGACAGAAATACGGGCAAACATTTTAAAAGAGGTTATTCGTTAAGAATAACCTCTTTAAGTTTTTGGGGTAAATTATGATATAATTTATATATGACAAAAGGATTTACATGTGGAGCTTTTGATTTATTGCATGCTGGACACCTCCTTATGCTTAGGGAAGTGCGAGAAAAGTGCGACTTTTTGATTGTAGGACTTCAATCTGATCCATCTATCGATAGGTCTGATAAACATAAACCAGTAGAGACCTTAGAAGAAAGAAAAATACGATTGGAATCTTGTAAATATGTAGATCAGATAATAATGTATAATACAGAAGCTGACTTATATGAATTACTTAAAGAGTTAAA
>JBGSQV010000042.1:0-4374 GCA_041737855.1 Minisyncoccia bacterium
AAGATTTATTTCTTAATTTTTATTCTAAGGAATAATAAACTTTACCATCCTCAGTTTTTTCTTCTTTAGGTTGAATCAAAGAGCATCCATTATTAGAGCAAATGAAAGCTCTCTTTAAATTTTTAATTGGAAGATTAAAAATTATAACATTTGGCAGGCTCTCATCGTATGAGACTGGATAACTTACATAAGTATAATATCCATCATCATCCCTACCCTCAAATTGAATTGAGTATGCATCTTTAATGTACAACTTGGAAACAGAGACAACGCTTACAATGTTTGTTTCCTTAATATCAAATTTTAATTTAATAAGATTTGATGATTCACTGTAATAATTAACTAATTCTGTCATAAAGCTTTGCCATAAATCTCCATCGTAATAAGTCACCCTTAATTGCCATTTCCCATTTTTAATTGGAGGAAGTTTAATTTGAGAGTTACCATTATAAGACAATTGATAACCATCATTGAAGTGAAAAAAATAAGTTATATTTTGAACATTATTATCATCCTGTAGATGAAAATAACGACTAAAAGGACAAGATATTTGATAGTTGAAATGATAATCATTTTCAACTATATTACCTCCAGAAATCTGGAAGACCTGACCTATGGTTAACTTTTTTTTAAGATCACCATTACTAGCAATCTCAACATAAAGGAAGTTCTTAGTGGCAACACCATCTTCAATGATATATGTAGTGGAATCTAACTCAAAAATTTCCACTAATACCAAGTCTTGCCATTGTTCAGATTTGGCCTTTTGTGGTCCGAGTTTACCGGCAATGAATTCCTTCATTTCTTCTTTTGAAGGAGCCGGAATTTTAGCAAGCTGAGCCTTGAGGGCAAGTTCATTTAAATTATTAACAACTGGTTCATTTTGTGTCTTACAAGATGATAAGATACATAAAGAAAAAATAACAAAGAGCATCGAAAAACTAAACTTTTTCATAATAAATAAATTTTTGTTTTTTATTATTTTCCCTCCTAATTTCAAATGAATTTAGGTACAGGAATATTTTTTATAACTGTATCACAAAACAACACTATTGTCAATAGCATATTAGCCTTTAAAAATTTGGTTGAAATTACTCCAAAATTGCCTTTATTCTTCTTACTCCCTGAGAGCTAGCTTCTTCTTTTTGTATTTTAAAATGTCCAAGTTCACTTGTATTTGAAACATGAGGTCCTCCACAGAATTCTTTTGAGATTACATTCCCCTCTTTATCTTCTACGAAGTATACAGATACAACTTCTGGATACTTTGCTCCAAATTCCATTTGAGCTCCAAGTTTTTCTGCTTCAACAAGAGGCATTTCTCTACGTGCAACATTTAACCCCTCTTTAATCCTATCATTTACCCAAGCCTCTACTTTTTGCTTTTCTTCGTCTGTAAGTTTATGGTCGCACATAAAGTCCATACGAAGTCTCTCTTCTGTAATATTACTTCCTCTTTGTTTAATATCTCTGTTAACCACAGCTTGTAGTCCGGCTAAAAGTAAATGATGAGCTGTATGAAGACGAACTGTTTTCTCACTATAATTTGCAAGTCCTCCTTTAAACATTCCAGCAGATGAGGTTTGAGAAAGCTTCTGATGTTCTTCCATTTTTTTATTAAAATCTTCTAAATCTATCTCCTGTCCTTTTTCTTTAGCAAGTTCAATAGTAAGTTCTATAGGAAAACCATAACTTTGATATAAATCAAAAGGATCAACTCCTTTTTCAAATTCTTTTAATCCATTTTCAAGTGTTTGCCTAAATTTTACTTCTTCTTTATTTATTTCTTCTTTTATTAAAATTTTATTTTTTTCTAATTCAGGATAAGCTTGATGATAATTTTCTATTATTATATTTGTAAGAAGCTCAAGAGAGCCTGATTTCAATCCCAATTTATCAGAGAATCTAACAGCTCTACGTATTACTCTTCTTAGAACATACCCTGCACCAGTATTGGATGGTGTAGCTCCATCAGCTATCATAAATACAGCTGTTCTTATATGATCAGCAACTATTCTTTCAATTCTTACGTCTGAAATATTAGAATTTTCTTTTATTGTATTTAAAATAGGTGCAAACAAATCTGTGTCAAAAATAGTTGGAATACCTTGCTTCACCATTGTGATTCTCTCAAGACCCATTCCTGTATCCACATTATGCTGAGCAAGCTTACCGACAACTTTTCCATCAGCCTTTTCATATTGCATGAAAACATTATTCCAGATTTCTATTATTCTACCTTCATCATCGGCTCTTACAAATTCATCGTGAGTCATATCTCCAATGACAGATTCACTTGGATCATAGAATATTTCAGTGTCAGGACCACAAGGACCGTTGTCTCCCGCACTCCACCAATTATTCTTTGCAGGTAGAAAATAAATGCGATTTTCTGGTAAATACTTTTTCCATATTTCTGCTGCCTCAGTATCGCGAGAAGCATCTTCGTTACCTTCAAAAACAGTTACATAGATTCTATTTATATCGAGACCAAGTCCTTCTTCTTTATCAGTAAGAAATTCAAAACTCCACTTAACAGCATCTTCTTTAAAATAATCACCAAGTGACCAATTACCGAGCATTTCAAAGAAAGTAAGGTGCCTATTGTCTCCTACTTCATCTATATCCCCTGTTCTTACGCATTTTTGAGCATCTACCAAGCGTGTACCCATAGGGTGCTTTTGACCTAGGAGATAAGGCACGAGTGGTTGCATACCAGCAGTATTAAAAAGAACCGAAGGGTCATTCTCTGGTATAAGTGATGCAGATGGTATTATTTTGTGTCCTCTATTTTCAAAAAATTTAAGGAATCTCTGGCGTATTTCATTTGAAGTCATAGTCTTATATTATACTAAAATACTTAAACAGAAAAGCCCCTGACAACTCTGTCGGCAGGGACTTTTCTAAATTTTAATTATTATCTGGAGTGTCATTATCTTTGAAATATTTTGATTTCTTAATTTTTTCTTCTACATACCATAAAACAACAAAGACAAATAAAGTAAGAGTGGTAGCAACAATAGCAATATTAAAAAGACCAAAGCCAGAGGCCATACCTATACCAGCAGAAACCCACAAACCAGTAGCTGTAGTAAGACCCATCATTTTTGATTCTCGTGAGAAGATAAGACCAGAGCCGATAAATCCGATACCGACAACTATTTGAGCAACGATCATAAGAGGGCTCAATCCATTCATTCCATTTGTACCATTAATACTAAAGTAGTATTGAACCATTTCATTTGAAATAAGTACAAACAAAGCTGAACCCATCGCAACGAGAGCATAGGTACGCATACCTGCAGTCTTGTGTGCCCATACGCGCTCGATACCAATAATCATACCCAAAACTAAAGCAACAGAAAGACGTATTATTATACTAACTGTGGCTGCATCAAAAATATTATTCATATGTTAATTATATCAAAAAATTTTATAATAATAAAACTATTCCACTATCCCCCCACCTAGACAAACACTTCCATCATAAACAACGATGGATTGACCACTATCTACTAATATATTTTTCTCAAAATTTATTTGAGCTTTATTATCTTCTTTTATTTCTATTGTACAGTCGAGTAATTCTCCGTGATAACGAATTTGAGATGTATAGTTATGGTCTTTTTCTGGTAATCCTGATATCCAGTTTGTATTTATTATCTGTATATTATTTTTATCCACATCAAGAAAGAATGAATCTCCAACTGTAATCGTATTATTTTTTATATCCTTAGAAATAACATAAAAAGGTTTATCTGATTCCCTTTTTTTTGTAATATTAAAACCATGTCTTTCTCCTAGGGTGAAAAATACTGCACCTTCATGAGTTCCTATAATTTCTCCTTTTATATTTAAAACATTTCCTCTTTCAGACTGGATATAGTGCTTCAAAAAATCTTTCATATCAAGAGGCCCTAAGAAGCAAACTCCTTGACTATCTTTCTTAATAGCAGTTGGAAGTTTGTACTTCTTTGCTAGTTTACGAACTTCTGTTTTTTGTAAATGTCCTATGGGGAAAAGTGTATGAGATAAATCTTCATTTGTAAGAGTCCAAAGGAAATATGATTGATCTTTTGACTTGTCTGGACTTTGCTTCAAAGAAAATAGCTTTTCTCGAAGCTCCTTAACCCCATTTTTGGGAGTACCCAAAAACGGCACGCCCCCACCCGTCGCTTCTCTAAAACTATTTTCTTTTTCGCAAAGTGCATAATGCCCTGTGGCAATAAAATCAGCCCCACGTTCTTTTGCAAAATTCCAAAATACACCAAACTTAACTTCACGATTACACATAACATCGGGGTTTGGAGTATTTCCTTTTTTATATTCTTCTATCATGTAATCTGCTACTCCTTTTTTATAAGCATCTTCAGC
>JBGSQV010000061.1:0-4576 GCA_041737855.1 Minisyncoccia bacterium
CTTACTTCCTTCACGTACAGCTATAACATCACCCACAGAAACTCGTAGTGATGGAACTGTTGTCTTTTTACCATTAACAGTAAAGTGACCGTGTGAAGCCATTTGGCGAGAAAGACGGCGAGAATGAGTTATTCCTAATCTATAAACAACGTTATCTAATCTATTTTCTAATAATTCAAAAAGATAATCAGTTGCAAGTGTACCCTTATGAGCAACAGCTTCTTTAATATAATTTGAGAATTGTTTTTCACTTATACCATACATAAAGCGAACTTTCTGTTTTTCGATGAATTGAGTAGCGTAACCAGAAAGAGGCTTTGGGCGTTTACCCTTTTTACTCTTAGCATGGCGTGCTTCTGACATGGCAAACTTAGTAGTTTGACATTTTTCAAATACTCCTGGTCCTAATCTTCTACAAATTTTATATATTGAGACTGTTTTCATAATTTTTATTTTTATACTCTTCGTGGTTTTTTAGGTTTTGGGCCATTATGGGGAACTGGGGTAAGATCACGAACTCCTGTGATTTCTATATCGTAAGCCATAAAAGCACGAATGGTAGGTTCACGACCACTACCTACTCCTTTAACTTTCACATCAACTTCTTTTATTCCTAAAGCTTTTGCCTTTTCTCCTATAACAGATCCAGCTTTTGAAGCAGCAAATGGTGTACCTTTCTTGGCACCTTTGAAACCTAGTGCTCCAGCTGAAGTCCAGAATAAAGTATTGCCTTCTTTATCAGATAAAACAACTTTTGTGTTATTGAAAGTAGCCTCTACGTGTAGAGTTCCTGAAACAATCTTTTTCTTAGGAACTTTAACTCCCTGTTTAGGGGTAGCTTCAATTACCTTATCTCCTGTTTCTACTTTCTCTTCTTCTTTTGTTATAATTTTTATCTTTCCCATATCTATAATATAAATAATAAATTCTCTAAAAAATAAATGCGACTATGTCTTTGACTCTTTTCTTTTACCACTTCCCATAGTCTTTCTAACATTTCCTCTAACTGTACGAGAATTTGTTTTAGTTCTTTGTCCATAAACAGGAAGACGGCGCATATGTCTGATACCTCTGTATGATTTAATATCTTTTAATCTTTTTACATTTGAAGCAATTTCACGTTTAAGACCACCTTCTATAGAAATAGATTCTATAATCTTACGGATTGTATTTTCTTGGTCTACTGTCAAAGCATCTCCTTTGATATTTCTATCAATACCTGCTTCATCTAAAATTTTTCTAGAACGAGAAATACCTATACCGTAAAGGCAGGTTAATCCTACGTCTAAATGTTTGTTGTTTGGGATAGTTATACCTAGAATTCTCATATAAAATTATTGTTTTTGTTTATGTTTAGGGTTAGTACAGATAACACGAAGATGACCACTTCGCTTGATCAATTTACAATTTGTACAAATTTTTTTAACTGCGGATTTGATTTTCATGGTTTATCTATAATGCTAAAGAAAAATATAGGGCTATTTATTACCCTGTATTTTTACTACATAAGCACATGTTGTTCTATAATACACTATTTAATAAAATAAGCAAGACTAATTCCTTTTAATGATCCTTCCCTTGCCTCCGTAAGGATCTAGAAGCACTTCAACCCTGTCTCCAACTAAAACCTTTATTCTATGCATCCTCATTTTACCAGCAAGATATGAAAGGTTGATTTTACCCTCACCTATATCAACTCTAAAAAGAGTATTCGGTAGAGCCTCAATAACTGTTCCTATAACTGTATTTTTATCATCTTTTTGATTCATTTAATCTCAGCCAAGTATAACAAAAAAATAATTGTTCGTCAAATTTTATATCTATATTATAAGAGTTTATAAGTTTATTTAATAACGATATTAATTTTAGACATATCTTCGGGTATGTAGTTCTTCCATATTGGGAATATTTCTACAAGAGCTGAAGCTATCCCTTTATCTTGTTTGAAAACTGGTAATGCATCACCCTTATTAACCCCCATCAACTTAGACTTAAGTACTTCAGTATCTGGATTCCAAATTGCATTTACTTCCCCCTTTAAAAAGAACGATAGAGTATCCATGTCTTTAGTTATAAGCTGACTCTTATCTGTAAAACTAAAAGACAATTTATCTAAATCAGAAATTCCTATTTCTTTTAATTCATCACTAGCGATATTTGGTAAAGAAATTTTAATTATATTATCAATTAAACTTTTTTTATTTAGTAAAACAACAGACAAGGTTCCATCTATAGGAACTTCTGCTTCTGGTGTTTTAGAAACGAATTTATCATCTATTTTATAAGAAAAAGTTAAAGCATCTGGGTACAATATATAACTAGGTGGAATCTGTGCTTCGACTTGTCTTACTAAGTCTTCTTTTAAATAAGATTGTGCAAGTTTATCTAATTTACCCTTATCTACATCATTGAGTGTATACACTAAACCTTGGGCACCACCAGTCAGTGGCTCATCTAATTTGCCGTAAATTTTATCATATTTTGTAGTGTCCTTAAAAGAATTTATATAGAAATTCTCAGGAGATCCATTGTAATTTTCTCCAGGAAGAAATGAACTTATAGCTACAGTAGCCTCCCCTGGAACCTTTTTTTTATCAGCATCATTTTTATATCCAGGAATTATTACAACTGTATCTGTTTTATATGTCAAACCTTTATCATCTACAAGGAATGTTCCTGCTACCAATTTCTGAGGGTTCATACTAAATTCATTATATAAAGTAATACTACCAGTAGCTTTTATAGATACTTCTTTTGAGTCTGTTAATGTTATACTTTTTGGCTTCTTGTCAGAAACTATCATTATCTCAAAATTGATAGGATTACCAGTTTGAGCTTTCAAAGCAGTAAATGGCTTATTGTTATAATTTATTATCTGATGCTTTGCTGTTATCGATATAGTAGCCTTTTCTAAAATATTTCCACCCCAATAAATTCCAAAAACAATAAGACAAATAGCAAAAATAATAATAGTCGATTTATGTAATATTTTTGATTTTGTTCTTGTGCGGGGGGTCCTTGGTATTCTTTGTCTAATATTCTTTTTATTCTTATAGTACTCATCTATTTCCTTTTCTTTTATTTTCTCTACTTCTTTTTCTTTTCTTTCCTCTTCTTTATAAAAATTTCTACTAGATGGCATATCAACAGAAGGAGCTACTTTTTTTTTCAAAATAGTAGGCTCTCTCCTTTTATTTAACTTCATATCTTCAATAATAATTCTTGCCATATTTATTTCGTATAAATTAAAATTAACGATTTATTTTTCGCATTACTGAGATAGATTCTATCATTAAGAATGGATCACAACCTCCTTCATTAATATCACACATGTTCAAAAATTCAGGACCATCTAATGTTACTACATTATATTTACGAAGAGATATACTTGATTGAATATGTTCTCTTTTCTTTAAGATTTCAGTAAACCAACTTTTCATATCATTGTCTGTGGTTAAAAATATTGTATTTGGAAGGACTAGATTCTTAGGAAGTGTATCGAGGCACTGATTAAAAGATATATCCCATAATGTTTCTATCTCTTTGAATACTGGTGTTACCCTGCCGCTTAAAATAGAAGAAAGATGACCTTCTTTGTAAAGTTTAAAGATTTCTCTGGCGTCACGTATTTCCATGCGTAACTTCATGCAAACATGTTTGAAAAATGTTTTCTTTCCAAAAGGGAAAGATAGTACTGATCTCAATACTCCATCTGTAACTACTCCGATATCTGTGATCTCACCACTAACATCAACAAGTAAATATGAATTAGGGGAAATATATTTATCTCTCATCGCTAGATAGGTATCTACAGTAAAAGTAGAAAAGGAAACATTGTCATTATGAAATGTTTTAGATAGTATTTCTTTTATTTGATCTGTGCATAATTTAGGAGCAAGAGATACCACCATATCCATTTCAAGAGATTTGCATTTTTTATCCAATGGGTCCACTACTGGTGAATCATCCAAAAGCACAGCCATAGTATGCTGCTCTATGACCTCGGGAGTACTATTGTTACTACCATATTTATCTTTATATGATTTTGTAAGTTTAGATATTTCTTTCTCTATTAGTTCCCCAGCTAAACGTTTTGTGAAAGAAAAATTACTATCACGATTCATCTTTATAGCTATAGTTTCAGATAAATACCAAGGTGAAGCAAGTACGCAAATTATCTCATCTGGAGATCCTACATTTTTATAAAATAAAGAATTAGCTGTTAGATTTAGAGTAAAAATCATATCTTTCAAAAAAGAATTAAAATCAAAAGTCTCATGAAAACGTATTTCATTTCTAACTGATTTTATGATAGATGGTAAGCCGTTACCACTAGTAGGTATTCTAACCATAGCTCCACCCACACTACCTGAGCCAATATCAAAAATAGCAATCATCTTTTCTTTCTTTTTTGATGTAAATAAAAATCCCATATACACACAGTATACTAAATATTTGCAAAAAAAGCACCGAATAAATGATGCTTTTTTTGAGTATAAACATGGGTAAAAAATAAAATATCCCCACACTATAAAGTGCGGGGGTATTTTCTTAAGATTTATTTCTTAATTTTTAT
>JBGSQV010000095.1:0-2424 GCA_041737855.1 Minisyncoccia bacterium
GGACATCGCAGCAAATGGAAAAGGAGAATCTTTGAACATAACTTTCGGGGGATTCCTTGGAAGTATGGTAGCTTGGCCATTTGTAAAATTCTTCGGGATATATGCTGGGATACTTTTACTCGGAGCAATACTTATCACCTCTCTTATTGTTCTATTCAACGAGACTCCAAATCTCAAAGAATTATTCTTCAAAGTTTGGAATTTACTCAAATCAGATGTACATATACCCAACTTGAAAAAAGAAGAGAATGAGAATGATTACGAGCTTGGAATTAAGAATGATGAATTAGAAAATAAAAAAGAAGAAAAAATTCAAAATCCTTACACTGAAAACCAAGAGAAAGAAGAGGAAGAGATAATAGAGAAAGAGATGCGAGTCAAAAAATTTACTACAGACTATGTCCCTCCCCCACTATCACTACTAGAGAAAGATAAAGGTAAACCAAACACAGGAGACATGAAAGGTAACATGAATATTATTCAGAGAACTCTTCTCACTTTCGGTATCTCTGTAGAAATGGATGAAGTAACTGTCGGACCTACTGTCACTCGCTATGCACTCAAGCCTGCTCAAGGAGTTAAGCTCTCACGCATCGTTGGACTTCAAAATGAACTTGCTCTAAACCTCTCTGCTAGAACTATCCGTATAGAAGCCCCTATCCCAGGTAAGTCACTGGTAGGAATAGAAGTGCCAAACAAAGTTAAGTCCACAGTCGGACTCGCTACCCTACTCTCTGATAATGGGTTCCAAAATTCTCCGAAGCCTCTTACTGTCGCACTTGGACGTGGGCTATCTGGTAAATCTATTTTTGGAAACTTGGCAAAAATGCCACACTTACTTGTAGCAGGAACAACAGGATCTGGTAAATCTGTAACTATTCACTCAATCATCACTTCCCTTCTATACAGAAACGGACCGGAAGATATGAGACTCATCCTAGTAGACCCAAAAAGAGTAGAGCTTACACTTTATAACAAAATCCCCCATTTACTTACTCCTGTGATCACTGACCCAAAGAAAACAATCCTTGCTCTTAAGTGGGCAGCAAAAGAAATGGATAGACGCTACGACATACTTCAAACTGAGGCTGTTCAAAACATTGAATCTTACCATGCAAATGTTTATGGAAAGTCTAAAAAAGATGGAGAAGCAGAGCGTTTACCTTATATCGTTATCATTATCGATGAACTTGCAGATATCATGCAGACATATCCAAGAGAACTCGAAAGTGCTATCGTTCGATTAGCTCAAATGTCTCGTGCTGTAGGAATCCATCTTATTCTTTCCACTCAGAGACCATCTGTAAATGTTATTACTGGACTTATCAAAGCCAACATCCCTACTCGTATAGCCCTACAGGTATCATCACAGATAGACTCAAGAACAATCCTTGATCAAGGTGGAGCAGAAAAACTACTTGGAGCCGGAGATATGCTTTATGCTTGTGCAGAAAGTCCTCATCCAGAACGTTTACAAAGTGCATTTATCTCTGAAGAAGAAGTTAAAAAAGTGGTAGAATATTTAAGAAAGGCTTATATTGATGAAATACCAAGTACTATTGAACTTTCTGGTACAATAGACAAAGGGGGTAGTCTCTTTGGAGATAGTATGGATAGCGGTGGAAATGAAGATGATGATCTTTATGAAGATGCTAGAATAACAGTAATGGAAGCGGGTAAAGCATCTACTTCATACCTACAAAGAAAATTAGGAATCGGTTATGCTCGTGCTGCAAAACTTATAGATATGCTCGAAGAAAGACATGTCATAGGAGCTGGAAACGGAGCAAAGCCAAGAGAAGTGCTCGAAAAAACAATGGATAATACAGAAGGAATGGAGGAATAATTAAAAAGATGAAAGAAATAAAAAACAAAAACATAAAATGGTGGATAGGGGCAATAGCTTGCTTGTCACTATTTGTTGTTATTGGAATTTTTAGTTATGAAAAAATGTCTTTTGTATTTCATGGGGTAAAAATAGAAGCAAACTTGGACCACAAAGAAGGGTCTTCCCTTGCGATGATTAAGGGTACCGCTCAAAACGCAAAATACATATCACTCAACGGAAGAGAAATATTTATAGACAAAGAAGGACATTTCTCTGAAATAATTTCTGTATTACCAGGATTTTCAGTAATAACATTAAATGCAAAAGATAAATTCGGTAAAACAGCAGAAAAGCAATTTGAAATAGTAACAGAAAAAAATGCGGAGGCGATCGCATTGTTGAATAATTAAAATAATTAATAAAAAATATATGCAAAAGAAAGCAAAAAAGGCACCAAAAGAAGTAGGAGGTGAAATAGAAGATACAATTCGATCCATCCAAACAAAGTTTGGAGAAGGAGCAATTATGAAGCTTGGAGATGCTCCAAAAGTAGACATAGACGTCATTCCTACAGGCTCTATAGGGCTTGATATGGC
>JBGSQV010000011.1:0-1520 GCA_041737855.1 Minisyncoccia bacterium
TAATGAAAAAATAGTTGTATTACCACAGCTTCAAGGAGTAAAACAGAATGAAACAGAGATATTAACTTTCTATACTGAATTAAAGAAAGTTATCATATCCACTTTAGGGCTAAGTGATGATGCAATCAAAGAAATAAAAGATGAAAAGTTTAAGAATGAAATTACAATTGCTCAATTCTTGTGGCCTATTAGACCAGACCAAATTGACAATATTTTGGATTTAAAGAAAGAGTATGATGATTTAAAGAAAATTAATCAAATTAGTTTTTTAATGCATACGGAAGATGTCCCGAATCTAGTGGATTTAATTCCACCAAAAACTCCTGATGAGTACAACGAATTGCTGCTCCCTTACCTGTTAATGATAAATGCTGCTGAAGATGGTTTTGAACTATATGGGGCAGAGAAATTCTGGAAAATATCTCAAAAAATATCAACTACAATGTATGAGACCCAAACATCTGCGCATGATGAAGAGAGGGTTGAAATATTCTTAGAATCAAATGATATTGAGAACTTCCTGAAATTGGATTTTAGGAAACTAGATAATAAAAACACAACTGATATTATAAGTGGTTTTATTCATCCATTTGTTTTTACAGCTATACGTTCAAAAGCTGAAGGGTTTGTAAAAGACAAGAGTAAATCAGAAGCAATTCTGAAGAATATCCAGAATTTTTTAGATGATTTTCTTGTTAAAGTGAAGAATGATTCTTCAGATGAGAATTACAAAAGATACAGAAAAGCATACCTTACTGTTCAAGGAATTATTAACAATCTATAAAAGAGAAAAAATGGAGAATAGTATTAAACTATACAAATGTTATAAGGGAACTTGTAGCAAATGTCTTAATGAAGAAAATCCTTATATTACAGAGGATGAATACATTGAACTATTAGATGCAGATGGAAAGTTACAGTGCCCGGAAGGTCATTTAGATTGTGGTATAAAAGAACTAAGACCTGAAGATTATCCCAAGCAACCAAAAGACAAAAAGAAAATATTTCTTATAGGAGGAGGTATCTTGATTCTTCTACTTATTTTAGGAGGAGTGTTTGCTTACATCAATTTCCAGAAAAATAAAGTAAAGAATGCAGTTGAAATAGGTCAAGCGATAGTTGATGGTGGTAAAGAGGTTGGTGACATTTTGAATGAAAAGGTGACTAATTTAGTTAAAGAAGCAGATTTGTTTTTTGAAAATAAAGATTATGAAAATGCAAAAAATGCTTTTAATGCAATATTAGTCTTAGATCCCAATAATTTACATGCCAAGCAAGTTCTTTTAGAAATTGATAAAATTAGTTTACCAGCAGTTAAAGAAGAAAAAGTAGAAGAAAAAGACAAAGGGGAAGATATTGCAGATCCTCCACGAAAAAAAGCAAACACAACCGTGAAGCTTGATTATGGATATTACGAAGGTCCAACTATAAATGACCTTCCTAATGGTCAGGGCATAATGTATTTTAACGAAAGACACATAATTAACCCTAAAGATCCGCAAAAAAGATATGCCGAAGCT
>JBGSQV010000053.1:0-2283 GCA_041737855.1 Minisyncoccia bacterium
GAACAAAAAATATAATAAATACGAGACTCACTAATCCAGAAACGATAAATACCCACATTCCGATCTCGTGCAGAACAATAGGAAGTAAAAAAATCATAAAAGAATAAATGGAGAGAAATAATAAGCTGACCTGAAAACTAAGTCTGATGTAGTGCTTCTTCAGAGATTCATTGGCAATAAATGCTCCAGCTAATATAAGAAGAAATGGCCAAGTCACCAAGATATCGGTACTTCGGAAATAAAAAACCAGGAAGGCAGAGAGTATTCCTCCAAATAAAAACTGTAAAATATTTACAAACCAAAAGTGAGCTTTACTTGGATTACTCTCATCATTATCTTCATTATTTTTTAGATTTATTAAAATAATAAAAATTGCAACCAAAACAATATGCCCAAATATCCATAAATTCTCCCATAGAGTATCGAGTCTCTTCAAAGTCACAGCATCAAAAACGAAACCCAACACTAAAGATAATGAAGAAATGGGTCGCTCAAAGCGACCATACCAACTACGAGTTTTATCTATAAAAGACATTGTTCTATTATACCTTATTATTTTTTAGTGGCAAAAATGCTATAATACTAAACTATGAAAAATAAGTCTCAGGGTAATAGGTCAGTGTTAGCAGCATTTCTAGGCAACATTCTCGTCACAATAATAAAAACAATGGTTTCAATATTTTCTGGTTCAGCCAGTATGTTTGCAGAAAGTGTGCATAGTTTTGCTGATACCTTAAACCAATCCCTACTATTAATCGGATTAAAAAGATCAAAAAAACCAGCGGATACTTCTCGTGGATATGGTTACGGTATCGAGAGATTCTTCTGGTCACTTATTTCAGCGTGCGGAATTTTATTCATAGGTGCTGGGGTTACCGTCTACCACTCTATTGATTCTTTGATGCACCATGATCTCAGCAATATCCATGATTATAATTTTTCTATTATATTAGTTCTCTGCCTTGCTTTTGTTATCGAAGGTATTACTCTAATCATTGCTCTAAAGGAAATCAAGGGTGAAGAGAAATTCTCAAAGAAAACTTTTGCAAATGCTGACCCTATAACTCTAGCTGTAGTATACGAAGATGGTGCTGCTGTTATTGGTGTGACTGTCGCCTTGATATCACAATTCTTAATGCATTTTACAGGTAATAATATATATGACTCTATCGGTGGAATAATAGTTGGTTTTATTCTTGGATTCTTGGCAATCATACTCATAGTAAAAAATCATCAATACATTATCGGTAAGTCTCTTGATGAAGAAACTACAAACGAAATAGTAGAGTTTCTTCTAGAAGACCCTTGTATAGAGAAAGTTCTTGAATTCAAATCTGTCGCAGTAGATATAAACAAATACAGAATATTTACTACTGTTGAGTGGAATGGTTCCCCTCTTTATGAAGAGATATATGAGGCTGGAGATTTAAGAGAAGAATTTAATGAAATAAAAAATGATTTTCAAGAGTTTACAAAGCTAATGTTTAAAACAACTGATCGCATCCCAAGGCTAGTCGGAAGTCATATAGATAAAATAGAAAATAAAATAGTGACAAAGTTCCCATATATAAAATATGTAGACATTGAAATAAATTAATTAAAATCGCTTATCATTTTTTAATGATAAGCGATTTTAATTTTTATGATTTTTAATTAATTCTATTTTTTGAGCCCTACTCAATCTTTTCAGTTCACCCTCCTTAGCTCGTGACTCACTATATGTTTCAAATTCTTCTCTATACTTCAATATTACAGGCCTACGTATTTTTGTATAATGAGCTCCTGATTTTAAATGATTATGTTTATGTAACCTTTTTTCTAAATCATTCGTACTACCCACATAAAAGGTTTTATCTCTGCATTCTAAAATATAAGTGAAATACATAAATCAATTCTATCACAATTAACATGGTTGAAAAATAACCGTTTTTGTTGTATTCTTATATTGTTTTACATTGAAGGCTTATGTATGTATTTAAGTCTATCATTTTGTTTAACTATTGGGAGATCGTCTAACGGTAGGACAGAGGCCTTTGAAGCCTTTAATCTAGGTTCGATTCCTAGTCTCCCAGCCAAGAAATAGAATCGCCGTTTTCGCCAAAATTCGGAGCGTCGCAAAGCGACGCGACGGGGGTTTCCGAGAGAATTCGCCAAGGGTTTTTGAAATCCAAAAGAAGCGAGCGGGACGCGAGGCGGGGGTTCGAGCCAATCTTTTTAAGAAAATCTCTTTTGGCTTCGAGATTTTCTTCGGAAGCGATAATTATGGCTTGGTTACTGTCTAAA
>JBGSQV010000093.1:0-4882 GCA_041737855.1 Minisyncoccia bacterium
AAGTAGAAGGTAAGTACATCAAGCAGTCAGGTGGACGTGGTAACTATGGTCACGTGAAGATAAAGATTAAGCCAATGGATCTCACTGTGAACGTTGATGATCTTCCAAGAAATACAAAGAGAGAAAAAGGTTTTGAATTCATCAACACTATTAAAGGGGGAGCTATTCCACAAGAATATATTCCTGCTTGTGAAAAAGGATTCAAAGAAGGTCTTGATCGTGGAGTTCTTGCAGGATTTAAACTTGTAAATGTTTCAGTTGAACTTTGGGATGGAAGTTACCATGATGTTGACTCCAATGAAATGGCTTTCAAGATTGCTGCAAGTATGGCAATCCAAGATGCATGTAAAATGGCTCGTCCTGTGATCCTAGAACCTATGATGAAAGTTGAAGTTGTTACTCCAGAAAAATTCATGGGTGATGTTACTGGAAGTTTGTCATCAAAGCGTGGACTCATCGAAGGAATGGAAGCTCGTGGAATGAATCAAGCAGTGAACGCTGTTGTTCCTCTTTCTGAAATGTTTGGTTACATGACAACTCTTCGTTCTATGACCGAAGGACGTGCAGGTTTCACTATGGAATTCTTACGTTACGACATAGTTCCACAAAATGTTGCAACAACAATTGTTGAATCAAGGAAATAATACCCTTATTTTATATAGGTCTTAAAAGAAAAAATATCTCATTTGTGAGATATTTTTTCTTTGTTTTTATCCACTATTTATACACATACTTTCCCACAGATGACTATTGGAGATATACTCTTTATTTGTGATAATTAAACAATCGAAAAAGAACTTACTGAAAAAATACTTAAAAATAAAAAATGAGAAAAAAATATTTTAAAAAAATTCTTACGGCATCAATAATCTCGCTACTTTTTGTACAAGTATTTTATATTTTTGTAATCGAGCCTACTGTTACTACAGCTGCAGTTGCTACCGATAATGTAATTGTTACTCTTAATGTAACTTCTGGAATTACAATTTCTGATGGATTAGACACTACCATGACTCCCGCTCTTGGTGTTGCTTCAAACACAGCGGTTGGATCTTCTGCTTGGATAGTAAGAACAAATAATATTTCAGGTTATCATCTTGATGTTAAAGCTTCAGCATCTCCTGCTCTTGTAAGTGGATTAAATTCTTTTGCAGATTATACTGAAGGTGTGGTTGGTACTCCTGAAGCTTGGACTACTTCTTCTGGGGCTAAAGAATTCGGTTACTCAGCATATGGAAATGATGTTCTTACTACTACTTGGGGGACAGGAGCTACTTGTGGAACTACTACCCCAATAGGAATTAATATGAAATATGTTGGCTTTAAAACAGCAGACAAAACTATTGCAAATTCTGGTGTTGTTACTACTACAACAGGAACAACTACAAATATTTGTTTTGGAGCTGAACAAAATACTGTTTTTGCCCCTTCTGGAACTTACACTGCAACGATTACAGCAACAGCCACAACTAATTAATTTATTGTATGAAGATTAATCCTATAAAAAAAATAGTATTATTAGCCTTATTTTTGGCTATTTTTTCTGTAGGTGGTATAGTTTTTGCTTTTGAAAAAACAAAGATGGATATTCAACCACAGAATGACTTTGTAGTTGAACCAGGAAAAACTGAAATATTTGCTAACCCAGGAGATACTGTTACTAAGAATATCACTATAACCAATCGTATAGGGAAAAAAGTTAAATTTAAATTAACCACAGAAGATATGATTGGTACAGATGATCCACTTTCTCCTGTCAGACTCTTGGGGGATGATGTTGGTCCTTATTCAGTAAAGAATTTTATACAACCAGAGATTAATGAATTTTCCCTTGATCTAGGAGAAAAGATTACTATTCCTGTAAAAGTTTTTATCCCTTTGGATGCTGAGCCAAGAGGTTACTATGGTGCTCTTATAGTTTCCAATGAACCAGAAATTTTAAGCGGGGAACAATCATCACAAACAGAAGGTAAAGCACGTCTTATTTCTCGAATAGGCTCTCTTTTTTTATTGAGAATAAATGGTGAAGGTAAAGAATCTGGAAATCTTGAAGATTTTAAAATAATTGGACCTAAGCAATCTTTCTATGAGAATAGACCAGGTGGTTTTGAAATTGCATTTAAAAATACAGGTAATGTTCACTTAGTTCCTCATGGTCTTATAACCATTAGGAATATTTTAGGTAAAACTGTCGGAGAAATTCCAGTTGACGCGTATTTCTCTCTTCCAGATTCTATTCGTTATCGTGAAGTTCTTTGGGAAGCGGGGACTGGTCTTGGTAGATATACGGCCAACCTTTCTCTTTATCCTGGTTATGGAAATGAAAATCAAGATTTATCAATCGCATTCTGGATCATCCCATGGAAGATTCTTATAATTACATTTATAGGTCTTGTCATATTTATTTCTCTTGTATATTACATTCTTACTCGATTTGAACTCAAGAAGAAAAAGTAATATTTAATTTAATATGAAATCTTTTAACTTTTACAACAAAAGTAAATACTTCATTGTTTTAATGTTAACCATCACTATTTCTTTTGGTTTTCCTTCTAATATCATACTGGCTGATAATATGAGTAGTTCTACGTATAAAATTCAGTCAGACAGTGTAAACTTCGGAGGAGCTGACTCCACTAGCACAAACTACAAACTAAATGATACTTTAGGAGAAATAGGTTCAGGTGATTCCAATAGTGCCAATTACTATATGCATGCTGGTTATCAGCAGATGCAAGAGAGCTCTATCGCGATATCGAGCCCTTCGGACCTTATAATGTCTGCTATTAGCGGGCTCTCAGGAGGGGCTAGTGAGGGCACCATGTCTTGGGTTGTGACAACTGACAATACGGCAGGGTACAACATGTCCATAGCCTCTACGACCACCCCAGCCCTTAAATCAGCTACTGATTCATTTGCTGACTATGTACCTGCAGGAGCTAATCCAGACTATAATTTCACGAATTTACCTGCTAATTCTTCTTTTGGTTTTTCCTCTGAAGGTACGGAAGCTATTGCTAGATTTAAGGATAATGGCTCATCTTGTAACACAGGAACCCTTGAAACTACAGGGAAATGCTGGGATGGGCTCTCAACCACACCTAAGGTAATGGCAGGTAGTACTTCTTCAAATCAGCCTTCTGGGAGCACTGCAACAGTTCGATTTAGAGCAGAAAGCGGAGCCAATCATATTCAAACTTCCGGACAATATAATGTTACAGTTGTTGTAACGGCTACCACTTTATGAAGAATTATGTATTTAAATCACTATTTTGGGTCTTATTCATATTTTTAGCAAATTTCTCTATACTAAATGCTCAATCAGCAAGTGGAATAGATGTTAATTTGAATGTGGGAGGCTGTAATAATAACGGTATTTGTGAGGTTGGGAATGAAGATATTTTCAGTTGTCCAGCTGATTGTACCCCTGTAATACCACCCACACCACCAGGAGGCGGTGGAGGTGGCGGAGGAAGTACAATAGGCTATTTTTTCAAGGATTTAAGGGTAACACCTAGCTATAATAGCGTTATTATAGAGTGGAAAAGTACGGTTCCCACAATGTCCAACTTAAAATGGGGAACTAACCCAGATTACAAAGATGGGGTTGTTAGTAATGTAAACTTTTTATTAGATCACAGGGTAGAAATTACAAATCTTAACCCAGGAACTGTTTATTATTTTAGTATTCAAGCAGAGAGTAATTTGGGTATAACAAGTTCTTTGAGTAATCAATCTTTCACCACTCTCATTTCTCCTGACACAACTCCACCCGGTAATCCGACAAATGTAAAAGCGATATCAAGCACTGCGGGGATAACAGTATCTTGGAAAAATCCGAAAGATAAAGATTTTGATTATATTCGCGTAATGAGAAATGATGATAGATATTATGCAAGCCCTCTCGACGGGAGACTTGTTTACGAAGGTACAGGGAATTATTTTACTGATGCTAATGTTATAGAAGGTCATAAATATTTTTATTCATTATTTGCTCGAGATAAAAATGGGAATTATTCTTCTGGTGCACTCGTTAGCATAATTCACAATCCTTCAAATTCAGATAAATGGAAAGAACCAGTTGTCATTCCTTCGGAGGGGATAGAGCCACTCTCAGATATTTTTATAATAAATCAAAATTCATTAACCTATGATTTTTATCCTGGGAATATTTTTTCTTTAAGTGGTGATGCTTCGATAAATATAAAAACAAATTATTCATCAAAAGAAAAAGATGACGATATGTGGGTAGAGATTCGAAATGCAGATGGGGTAATCATCAGTCAATATTTTTTCTCTCGCACAAAAGATAAAGATAATTTTATAAATGTTATCATTCCGTCTTTTGATAAAGGAGGGTACTATCGCATCACTGTATATAAATATAATAACGGAGTAGCCCAACTCGTAAACTACGGATCATTTGAAATTTCTAAAACAACTAAATCAACTTCAACTTTATCATTTTGGTATATCTTCTGGTTGGTAATTATTGTTATCTTTATTCTTTTAATTTTATTTTTACTATTCTTCATATTGATACCAAGAATATTTAGACGCTTTAGAAAAGATAAAGAAAATGAGGAATATATCATAAAAGAGATAAGAGGGGAGGATAAAGTTCAATAAAAATACTTAAAAAAATACTCCATAAAAATCTTCTCGGATTCGCCGACGGGTAATTTTCTGCTGAAAATTCCCTCATTGCTCAGCTCGACAGCTTCCGCAGCGGCTCTCTCGAGAAATTTTTATTACGTATTTTTTATAAAAACGAAAACAAATAGTCTCATAAAAGGGGCTTCGCAAGGGCGACGGCCCGAGACTGAGCAAAATTTCAGCAGAAATTTATGCGTGCCCTTTTAGGAGAGCTATTTGTTGTAGT
>JBGSQV010000111.1:0-6632 GCA_041737855.1 Minisyncoccia bacterium
AAAGAAGATTTATTAGAAATAGAAGGAATCGGTGATAAAGGTATTCAAGAAATCAAAAAAGTTCTTGGTGGATACGGAATAACCCTTAAATAATTAGAAATATATGCGACACCATAATAATGTTAGAAAATTTGGAAGAAATAAGAATCAACGTCATGCTCTAATGAAGGGTCTTATGTTGGCTATTATTGCTCATGGCAAAATAGAAACTACAGAAGCCAAAGCAAAAGAGCTTCGTCCATTTATAGAAAAAATGATTACAAAAGCAAATATCGGAACTCTAGCTTCTCGCCGTATCGTTATTTCACGTTTGTACAGTCTTACTTCAGAAGCCAATAAATTGATAAACGATATAGCTCCAAAATACAAAGGACGCTCAGGTGGCTATACTCGTATTACAAAACTCCCACGTCGTCAAGGAGATGCAAGTAAGATGGCTATAATCGAATTTATATAATATTATGACTACTACATATACAATTGATGCAAGTGGTAAGATCTTAGGTCGCGTAGCAAGTGAAGCGGCAAAGAATCTTATGGGTAAGAATTTACCAGATTACACAGCAAACAAGATCTCAGATGTTGTTGTTGTTATTACTAATGCAAGTAAAACAAAAATGACTGAACGTCGCATAAAAGAAACTCTACATGAAAGATATTCTGGTCAACCAGGAGGTTTCAGAACAGAAACAAATGAAAAGATTTTAGAGAAAAAAGGATGGAAAGGTCTATATGAATTAGCTGTTCTTGGTATGCTTCCATCAAATAAATTAAGACCTCTAATGATGAAGCATTTAACAATAAAAGAATAAAAATATGACTGAAAAAAAACCAACTACAATAAAAGAAAAAGAGTATGTCAGAGCTATTGGTCGTCGTAAGACTTCCACTGCTGTTATTCGTCTTTATAAGGCGGCAAAAACTTCATATTCTATAAACGGAAAAGAATTAGTTGAATATTTTAAAACAGCTGATTTGAAAAAGATTGTAACTTCCGCTTTTGAAACAGCTGAAGCTGCAGAAAAATATAAAGTTGTTGCAACTACAAAAGGAGGTGGAATCCACTCTCAAGCAGAAGCAGTTCGTCACGGTATCGCTCGTGCTCTTGTCCTAGAAGACGGAGAACTACGCGGAGTACTAAAGAAAGCCAAAATGCTTAAGCGTGACCCTCGTCAAGTGGAAAGAAAGAAATTCGGACTTAAGAAAGCTCGTAAATCACCACAGTGGTCAAAAAGATAACAAAGAAAAAACTCCCTTATGGGGAGTTTTTTTATATCTTTTTGACCACTTATATTACTTTGAAAAAAGTCTGATTTTTTGTATACTAGCACTATGATAAACGATGAAGAAATAAAAGAAAATGAATCATTAAAAGAAGAAGCAGGTGATAACTTTGTTGATCTTGATTTTGTTGAGAGTACAGAGGATGGGGAAGCCTTACCTACAAAGGATATAGTAAAGAAACTTCGTGAAGAAATGAAGGTTATTCGCAAAGAAAAAGAAGAGTATCTTACTGGTTGGCAGAGAGCAAAAGCTGACTATGTGAATCTTCAAAAAGAGCTTGATATTGCTCGTGTAAATATTTCTATCATCACACGCGAGAAAATGACAGAAAAATTACTTCCTGCTCTCGATAGTTTTGAGATGGCTTTTTCGAATAAAGAACACTGGGAAACTCTTGATAAGGAGTGGAGAATGGGTATCCAATCAATACATTCACAATTAATAAAAGGATTAGAGGATTCAGGAATTGAAAAGATTGATCAAAGTGAGATCCCTTTTGACCCTAGTATTCACCAATCTATAAGTGTAGTAGAAACTGATGATAAATCAAAAGATCATACAGTAGAAAAAGTTCTACAAGTTGGATACAAAATAGGGGAGCGTGTCATCCGCCCTGCGAAAGTAGTTATCTACGAATTTAAAGGATAAATGTTTATTTGCATAAAGACAGAAATTCTTTTTCTGTTTCTTTGTCGATATTATCTGTCACTATAATCATCATTTCTGATGTTAGATTTAAATCTTTTTTAATATTCGTAAATAAATTCTCATAAGGATATATTGAAACCCAAACAGAATTTTTAATGCAAACAAATCCAGCTTTTTTAAGAAGATAACGAAGAGCTTCACGTTCGTTTTTTCTTTCTTCCGGAAGATCAAGAATAATGATTCTCCAAAATCCATCCCAAGTAGTTGAAACTAAAGTAGATTCACATTCGAGTGCTATATTGTTTAATTTTTGTTTTCCTTCTTTTGTGAGTCGTAAGTACTGGTTGTGATCAGAGTTAAAGGCCTCTACAAGCCCGTCAGAGAGGAGATTCTTGATGGATCGAGCAATTGCGTACACTGTCTTATTATCAGCCTCAGAGTGGCCTAAAATGACATCTCCAACATCTTTCTTTATAGAATCAAGAGATATTACACCTTTTTTTGAAAGGGTTTTAAGAATTGTCCTTTGAATTGAAGGCTTTTTTACCATATTGACTATTATACTACTTTTTTATATATTGTACAAGTATTTAGTGGTCGCTAAATACTTGTCAAAAATAAATTAAAAGAGTATACTTTAACAAGATTTTGAAATTATAAATAATATTCTCATTGGGTCCGGATAATTTTCTGCTGAAAATTTCCTCATTGCTCGGCTCGACAGCCTTGCGCACGCCCCAATGATAAAATTATTTAGAATTTCAAAAAAATATTATTAATTATTATTAATCAATTTATAAAAAATATATGTCAAAAATTATAGGTATCGATTTAGGTACAACAAATAGTGCGGTTGCAATCATCGAAGGTGGTCAACCAAAAATTATAGAAAATATAGAAGGTGCACGTACAACACCATCAGTTGTTGCTGTTGCAAAAAATGGTGACAGAATGGTAGGTCTACTTGCTAAGCGTCAAGCTGTGACAAATCCTGAAAATACTATTTATGGTATTAAGAGATTTATTGGTCACTTGTTTGATGATCCAGAAATTCAAAAGGATGATAAAACTACTCCTTATAAAATACAAAAAGGAAGTACAGGTGGAGTTGAAGTGAATCTTGGAGATCAATGGCTTCGTCCAGAAGAAATTTCTGCAAAAATTTTAGCTAAAATAAAAACTGATGTTGAAGCAAAGCTCGGAGAAAAAATTACAGAAGCAGTTATTACTGTTCCTGCTTATTTCAATGATGCTCAACGTAAGGCCACAAAAGATGCAGGAGTTATTGCAGGTCTTGATGTAAAACGTATTATTAATGAACCTACAGCCGCCGCTCTTGCTTATGGATTTAATACAAAGAAAAATGAAAAAATTGCAGTCTACGACTTTGGTGGAGGTACTTTCGATGTATCTGTCCTAGAAGTTGGAGATGATGTTATTGAAGTAAAGTCTACAGACGGTGACTCACACATGGGCGGTGAAGATATTGATCAGAAAATTGTGAAATGGATTGCGGATGAATATAAGAAAGAGTCAGGTATCGATGTTACAAAAGATATGCTTGCATTACAGCGCCTAAAGGAAGCTGCTGAAAAGGCTAAACACGAACTCTCTACAACAATGGAATCAGAAATAAATATTCCATTTATCACTTCAGATGCCTCAGGTCCTAAACACTTACTTCTAAAGATGACTCGTGCAACTCTTGAGTCTCTTGCTGAAGAATATATAACTCGTTCTATTGAGATCACAAAGAGAGCTGTTGAAGCTTCACCATTTAAGATGGATGAAATTAATGAGATTATCCTTGTTGGTGGTCAGACTAGAATGCCGGCTATTTACGAGGCTGTTAAGAAATTATTTGGTAAAGAACCAAATCGTTCTATTAACCCAGATGAAGTTGTTGCTCTTGGTGCAGCTGTTCAAGCTGGAGTTCTTCAGGGAGATGTTCGTGATGTTTTACTTCTTGATGTTATTCCACTTTCACTTGGTATCGAAACTCTAGGTGGAGTTGCTACTAAGTTAGTTGAACGCAATACTACAATTCCTTCTTCAAAATCTCAAATATTCTCTACTGCTGCTGATAATCAGACTTCTGTAGAAATACATATTACTCAAGGAGAGCGTCCAATGGCATCTGATAACAAATCTCTTGGAAGATTTATCTTAGATGGTATTCCACCAGCACCTCGAGGTATGCCTCAAGTTGAAGTTACTTTTGATGTTGATGCAAATGGAATTCTTAATGTGAAAGCTCAAGATAAAGCTTCAGGTAAAGAGCAGTCCATACGTATCGAAGCAAGTTCTGGTCTTACTGATGCTGATATCAAGAAAATGAAAGATGAACCTGAAGCTCATGCTGAAGAAGATGCAAAGAAAAAAGAATTGGCTGATGAGAAAAATACAGCTGAAATGATGATCTTCACAGCAGAGAAATCTATTAAAGATTATGGAGATAAGGTAACTCCTGAAATAAAAGCTAGTGTTGAAGAGAAAATTGCTGGAGTAAGAACTGCGAAAGATGGTAGTGATGTTGCAGCTATTAAAGCTGCGATTGAATCACTTTCAACAGAACTTTCAAAGATAGGAGAAGCTATGAGTAAACAAGAAGCTCCAAAGGAAGGAGAAAATCCAACTCCACAAGAGCAGGAACCAGAAATAAAAGATGCTGAAGTAAACGAAAATCCAGAACAGAAATAAGTATCATTATGCGCTTCTTCTCAAATAGCTCTCTTTAAAATGCACGGATATTTTTCTGCTGAAAAATTCCTCGTGCTCGGCTCGACAGCCTCCCAAGTCATTTTTCAGAGACTATTTGAGAATTCGCTTAATTAAATTTTATGTTATTATAAAACCTATGTCTAAAAATTATTACGAAACACTTGGTATAGATAAAAATGCTTCGAAAGAAGAAGTAAAAAAAGCATTTCATAAACTAGCACATAAACATCATCCAGATAAAAATAATGGAGATGATAAAAAGTTCAAGGAAGTAAATGAAGCTTACCAGGTTCTTTCTGATGACAAAAAACGATCTTCTTATGACCAGTTCGGATCTGCTGATGGCCCGCAAGGATTTGGTGGTCAGGGGTATGGTCAGCAAGGGCAAGGTTTTGGAGGATTTGATTTCTCTGGAGGAGCTCAAGGCTTTGATATGGGTGACTTGGGTGATATATTTGGAGATTTCTTTGGTGGGGGTATGGGGCAAAGTCGCTCTAAAAATCAAAGAAGTGGAAGAGATATTCAAACAGAAATCGATCTAACTTTCTCAGAATCTATCTTTGGTGTAAAGAAAACAATTTCAATAACAAAGCAATCTACTTGTGATATCTGTAAGGGTACCGGTGGTAAGGTTGGTACAAAGATGAATACTTGCAGTACATGTAAGGGTAATGGACAAGTTAGAGAAATAAGACGTTCTATACTTGGATCATTCTCTACGACAAAGGTTTGTGATGCTTGTCTTGGTTTGGGTAAAATACCATCAGAGAAGTGTTCTACTTGTCGCGGGCAAGGTGTATATAAAAAACAAAAAGAAATAGAATTAAATATTCCAGCAGGAATTAATAATGCTGAAATGTTAAAAATGACTGGTGGTGGAGAAGATATTCAAGGTGGTCAATCTGGAGATTTGTATGTGAGATTAAATGTTAAATCACATCCTGTTTATAAGCGTGATGGATTAAATCTAATTATGGATTTACAGATTAACCTGACAGATGCGCTTTTGGGTATGACTTATAAGCTGAAAACTCTTGAAGGTGACAATCTTGATATAAAGATACCAGAAGGAATCAATCACGGTGAATTACTTCGCGTTCGAGGTAGAGGTGTACCATCGTCTCGTGGTAGGGGTGATACAATAATTCGAATTCAAGTCAAAATGCCATCAAAACTTTCTCATAAATCTAAAGAAATCATTGAGGAATTAAAGAAAGAGGGAATATAAAACCTTTACAAATACTCAGTTTCTGGTATCATTGATACTATTATTATTTATTACGAGCAGATTACAATGCTTGATATAAAGAGATGACTAAAAGTTCAATTGCTTCAAGGAAGAAAATGTGGAAGCTCGGAATCAGTGATTTTAATACTCAATATTTCGATTTCAATAAAGACGGAGATCTAATAGCAAAAGAAGGTAATAATATTTATAATATTCGTTACTTAGCAGAAAAGTTTGGAACATCTCTTGAAATACTATTCCCTTATATTGTTGAAGAAAGAGTAGAAGATCTACTTGATCTTTCTGATGCAATAATTAAAAAATTAAAATATCAGGGTAAATTTTTTTATCACTACCCAATGAAAACCAACCAAACAAAAGAAGTTGTTTTAGCCATGGTTGGTGAAGGTGCAAATATAGAAACAGCTTCTTATAATGAACTTTATATTATAAAGAAAATGCTTGAGCAGGAATCATTTAATGATAAAATCAGAATTCTTTGTAATGGACCAAAGACAGATAAATATATAAACCTTATCGATGAGCTTCAGCACAGAAGATTAAAGATCGTACCTATAATAGAGGGACCAAGTGAATTGAAAACTTTTCAATTCTCTAAGTATGATGTAGGAATAAGACTTGATGTGCCAGTTAAATCAAAAGCAAATTGGAATAAACAAATAGATAGATTTGGATTTAGTAGAAAGGATCTTTTAAAGATGTCTCCATTTAAGAATTTAAAAATTCTTCA
>JBGSQV010000103.1:0-5291 GCA_041737855.1 Minisyncoccia bacterium
TCCGGCGAGATTTGGGATTTTGTCGCTTCCGCAAAGGGCGGAAGCGGGCTACACAGCGCGAGTTTTCATTTTGAAAACTCGCTCCCTATTTCTAATTTCGCGAATGTTTCTATAGGTGACCCTACCGGGAATCGAACCCGGATTACCGGCTTGAAAAGCCGATGTCCTAACCGTTAGACGATAAGGCCAAATATTATATTTTAAATAGAATCAGGGTTCGATTCCAGTTCATCGGTCACAAATATTTTTCTGCTGAAAAATTTCGCGACCCCGACTCGCACCGTCGTGCTCCGTCCTTGCAGTTTGGGTCCCCTTCCCAAACTTCACCCGTTTACCGGCTTGAAAAGCCGATGTCCTAACCGTTAGACGATAAGGCCAATATAATTACTAATGAATAATTACTAATTAATAATTATAACCCAAGTACAACTAGTATTTATTAAAACTAAAATAAATTAGTAATCAGTAATTGGTAATCATTAATTATTATGTAGTATAACATTTTTAACATAAAAATCAAATATTAAAATAAAACTAAAACACCCCATTTCTGGGGTGTTTTAGTTTTGAATTATTATTGAGTAGGAACTCCTAATGTATTTATTATCAAGTTTATGATTCCAAAAACTGATACCATAATAAACATTCCAATTACCCCCCAAAGCATATGAGTTTTACTTGTCTTCCTCACCTCTTCATTGTCTGGAGAAAGTAAGTACTGAGCAAGTCCATAAATAAAATATACTACAGCAAGAGCAAATAAAAGAGTAATAAGTGGATTAATAATAACCCTACTTATACTATTCATTAGAGTCTGAACACTTGCTTCTGCTGTTTGTATAATTCCAAAATTCATACCTTAATTAATATTGATTTATTCCGTTATATAATGATCCTTCATCTACACCCTTATAACCATTTATATCAAAAGTATTTTTAACTAATGCAATAATCCCCCAGAAAGAAAGAATAACAAATAATCCAATAAGACCATTTATTATCTTTGTACGTCCGATTTTCTTTGCTTCTTCATCAGATGCTGTTATAAATGATATAACGCCCCAAATAAAATAACCTATAGCAACAGTTATCAATGCAGGAACTATCCATCCAACCCACATGATTAACTTTAATAATATACTATCAACTGTTCCTGCTGCTGCTGAAGCAATAGCTGGAATAGAAACTAAACCTAAACCTAATAAAATGTATTTTTTCATATTTTTAAAACTAACTTTTAATTTAAACTTATAATAATTTTATTAAATCCTATCGACATAGGAGATAAAAATCAAATTCACCTATATATATTATATCAACAAGACATAATATATACAATATACTAATACTATTGAGGAAGTTTGGGCATTTTTACTTCCTGGCTAACACCTTGTGTGAATGTACCTTGAAGAATATTTACTATTCCCCAAAAACTTACCATTACAAACAATGAGACCACACCCCAAATCATAAAACTCTTACCTGCCTTTCTCTTTTCTTCATTATCTGGATTTAGGAAATATTGAATAATTCCATATATAAAAGCAGCGACAGCTACAGTTACTAAAAGAGGAATTACACTATTTGCTAAAGTATCTGAAAGAAATTGAATGAGAGTTGTTACATTTGTTATTGGACCTGCTGCTTCTACTACTGGTATTATACTCATATAATTAAATTATCTTTTATATTTTTAATCAGTTCGACCGTTTTTTAACTAATAATAACTAAGTTGTACTACTGATATCTTTAACTGTTGCTCCTATGGCTTGTGCTATCACAAAGGCTCCAAGTAATAATGCTGCACCTATAAGAACATACATCAGTGACTTTTTAGCTTTCGTAATAGCTTCTGAGTTACCTTGAGCTTGAACAAAAAGAAAACCAGTATAAATAATAGCGAGTACTATAATAGGAACTCCAACAGTTAAGACTATTTCTATAACTTTTTTTATAAAATCAGGAATATTTTGAGGACCGGTTGGACCCAAGGGATTATTTATAGTAGTAGTAACACTTGTATCTGCGTTTACTGTATTTGTATATAAAATAGGAGTAATTAGAATAAGTGCAAAAACAAATATAAAACTAAATTTTAGTATGTTTGATAATATGCTATATTTTTTTGTTTTAAAAATTTTCATTTATTTAATTTAATATTAATAATAATTACTTAGGAAATGTATTTATTGATGAATCCAATCCAAGACTTTTAATAATAGTATTGACTATGAGCCATGCTGCAAGAGCAATAATATAACCAATAACTATATTTGTAAGAATCTTTTTGGCTTTAGTTGTATTCTCTGTATTACCCCCAGAACTAAGATATAGCCATCCTGCATATACAATACCGAGAGCTGCAAGAGGTGTCGCAATAGTAAATAATAAGAACTTAATAACATTATTGATTAACTGCATTAGTTCATTAAAAACACAAGGACCATTATTACATTCAGGAATCAAACCTCCACCCTTACTCCAAAATCCAGGTTTTTGAGAGGGATTTTGTGGATTAGATGTACCTCCCACTATTTTTGCTTTAAAAGTATCAATAGCCATCTGCAACTCTGCTATATCCGAATTTACCCTAGATTGCATAGCTTCAATAGTTTCCGTTTCACTATTTTTTTTAATAAACTCATAATCATCTTTTGTTTTTCTTAATGCAGTATTTAATATATCTTTTGAACCAACTGGATATTGACCAACTGCAGTACCCTCTTTTATCGCTGCAGAAGTAACTAAATCAGTTGCTGCAAGAATAGTTTTCTCTAATATAGAATAATCAACTCCAACAATATCAGTTAGTGGAGTTAGAAAATGAACACTAATATCTCCGACAATACCTCCAACATATGCAGAACCTGGAATTAAACCAGTAAAATTCTCTGCGTATACTGTATTTTCTGTTTTAGTTGTAGGAGGTAGATCAGAAACAGTATAAGAACCTGTAGTATTTCCATTATCACTATCAGCCTTAATAAAGGCAGTAAACTTTCCCCCTACTGGTAAATTATGAAACTCTAAACTTGTAGAAGTTGATTGTAAATCGTATGTGTTCACTGTTGCTCCAGTAAGTTCATTTGTAGTAAAAGTATAATCTGATAAAGATTTAGCTTCATTACCTCTCACAAAAAGAGATGTTGTATAAGCAGTATTAGGAACTATTTTACTGCTAAAAATAACACTATCTTTACCTCCACCAAGTGATGTTCCTTGTTTAAAATCAAGAGCTGTTGTTTCTCCTTTTTTATAAATATTTACAAAATATGGAATATTTGATAACGATAAGTCTATTTTTAATTCTATAGAATTAGAGGTTATGTCAGTATTAGAGTTCACTACTGATAACTTTCCTGTAACTGGTAATGAAGTAAATTCATTTGTTGCTAATTCTGTACCACTACTATTCTTAAGCGATATTTTATAAGTAACACCAGGAGCTAACCCTGTAATAGGCACAGAAGCAAAACCATTATTACCAATAGTTCCATCTGATGAATTTACATCTGAATTATCTGATTTTTTTGATATAGATACATTAAAAGAAGCTCCATTAGGTAGACCTTTAACATTTAATGTTATAGATATACCAGTAGTATTATTAACAGGATCAACGCTTGGAATTAATTTTTTTAAAGTAGTAAAGTTAGCTTTTGCAATATAAAGATTACCTAAACCATCATTTGCTTCTGCCATCGCAACATAATCAGTATTTGATTTTAATACGCTAAAGTTTGTTTTTATTACACCACTAGCATTACTAGTGATTATCTGCTCTGATTTATCATTACTATTTAAAGCAGGATATACAGATATATTTACATCTGTATTTGCGGGAAAATTAGATATATTCAAAGCAACATAATTCTCAGTAACTCCACTTGCAACCAAAGAAGCTGAGCCAAATGCATTTGTAAAAAATACTGGAGTTAGCAGGGTTAGTATACTAAAAATAATTATTGATATTTTTTTCATATATTATTTTTTATTAATTAATTGCTCAAGCTGCCCTTGTGCTTTATTTATAGATTCATTCAAAGATAAAGTATTTGATAAAATATTTTCTACCATTTCTTTAAAGATAGAATCAGTTTTTATTTTATCTGGGTCAGGCCAAGATCTTGAAATAAGAGCTGAATTAAAAAATGTAAATAAGTATGGATTATCTGTTGGTTTTTGAGACAAAAGAGCTCTTGAAACAGGAGGTAGTGAAGCAGCTACAGATATACTTTTAGCATTATCACCAGTAGTCATATTACCTGCGATTTGAAATGCTCCAGCTAAATTTGCAGACTTTTTATTAACAGCGACAGCATATATCTCCCCCATTGTTCTTTTTGTATTAGAATCTTTTATCTGGGGAATCTGAGTTACATCGAAACTCAGATTTGGATTTACTGACTGAATTTTAAATAATTCACTTGATTTACCAAGATAGAATGCTAGCTTACCTAAAGTAAACATATCAAGAGAATCAGGGAGTGAACGATTCCAAGAATAAGCAGAATCCGATGGATTAGAAAATTCTACAAAGAATTTAAGGACTGCCTCAATAGGAGAAACAGCTAGCTTCCCTGGATTATCCTTAAGTACAGAGACAAGACCAGAGTCAGTTACTGAAACGATAGGATTATTATTTTGAATTAACAATGTTCCAATAATATCTTTAGCATTATTTATATTACTATATTGACCAAGAGCAATCATACTCTGGCTTATTGTTCCTACATTATCTCTTTTGGTTAAAGTAGAATTCAAAGAAAATAATTCATCCCAAGTTTTGACAGGATTAATAATCCCTTCATTAGAAAGAATATCTTTATTGTAGTATAAAACCATAGGGTCAACTACTAAAGGTAGTCCTGATATTCCATCTTTATCTAGGTAAACGCTAGCTCCATCTATAAATGTATCTGTAAATACTTTCTGGGGGTAACTTACATATGGTATTTTGTATATAAAATTACTATTCTTATCTATCATGTCTGGAGTTATCATGAATAGATCTGGAGCCTGATTATTTGCAAATGCTTCGATTAAATCTTGCTGATATGTTTCAGATTTTTTCTGCACATAATTTAACTTTAAATCTTTGTTGTCTGTAGTTATGTTATCAATAGCACTAGAAAAAACGGAACTAGGAAAAGTTCCCCAAATGACAACCTTGCCTTGAATTCCAACAGTTGATCTTGACCCACCTATTTTAATTGCTCCTGAGAATATCAAAACAGCAAAAACAAAAAATGAAATAAAAACTGCAACTAAAATTGTTTGAAAATTATTCA
>JBGSQV010000112.1:0-6617 GCA_041737855.1 Minisyncoccia bacterium
GAAGGGTCTTACCTGTACCAGGCTGCCCTGTAAGAAGAACACCTTTTGGAATTCTTGCTCCAATATCTAAAAACTTTTTAGGATTTTTTAAGAAATCAACAATCTCTTTTAACTCTTCTTTTGCTTCTTTTGCTCCTGCAACATCTTTAAAAGTTACTCTATTATTTTTATCATTTGGATCTGTAATTCTAGCTTTTGACTGACCGAAGGTGAAAGCTTGCATCCCCTGACCTTTTGCTTGACGAGTAAGCATCCAGATAAAAAATAAAACAATAAACACAGGAAGGATAAATGGCAATAAATTCAAAACCCAATACCAGAAACCTGATTCGTTTTTTATTTCTATAGGAGTAGCGGATAACTCTGCTGGTGTAACTCCGTAATTAAAAAGTGTTTCTGAAAGAGAACTCTCTATTTCTTTTTTTGCGCTCCCTTTTGTGCCATCTTTAAAAGAGACACTTATATCTCCCCCTAAAACTTCTATCTTTGTTATAGTCTCATCTTTAACATTTTGAGCAACTTCAGAAATGGTTAAATTTTTAATTTCTTCTGGTTTTTTAGCAACAAGAGTATAAACCATCGTAATACTAATAAATATGAAAATAGCAATAATTATCTGATTAGTAATATTTGGCATTTTTGGTGGTTGTGTCGGTTTGTTTTTTGTATTTTTATCCATAGTACTCTGCATTATACATATATAATGAATAAAAATAAAGGCTTATTTTTTTGATATTATCCTTAATAATTGATACCATATACATATATATGACTACATATATAGACAATAGAAAAGCACACTTCAACTACAGCATAGAAGATACATATGAAGCTGGTATAGAACTGCTTGGTTTTGAAGTAAAAGCAATAAAAAATGGAATGGGAAATATAAATTCTGCTTTTTGTATAGTGCGTGGTGGCGAAGCATATATAACAGGAATGCATATACCTCCATACCAGCCACACAATACAGAGCTTGGTTATGATCCAGACAGAATAAGGAGACTTTTGTTATCTAAGAAAGATATAAAAAAACTAAAAGATAAGGATGATACAAAAGGATTGACTCTTATCCCTATTTCATTGTATAGTAAAGGGCGTCACATTAAAGTATCTGTTGCCGTCGCACGAGGTAAAAAAGTTTTTGATAAAAGAGAAACCATCAAAAAACGCGACGTAGATAGAGAAATAAGAAGAGAGTATAAAGTTCGTTAACAAATAATTATGCCCTACTTTGTTTACATTCTTTTTAGTAAGAAAGACAACAAATTATATGTTGGTTGTAGTCACGATGTTTCCAAAAGAATTATAGAGCATAATTCTGGAAAAGTTTTAGCTACGAAAAACCGCAGACCATTAGTTGTTATATATACAGAAGAATTTAAAAACAAAAGTGAAGCTTTTAATAGAGAAAGATATCTAAAAAGCTTATTGTCTGCTAGATTTAAGAAAAAAATCCTAGAAGAATATAACCAAAGTAGGGCGTAATTTTTACGGCTAAATCATTTTTTAGTAAAAAAATGATCGCCCGAACATTTTGTAACCAAAATGTTTTAGGGGGATGATCGGCTTCGACAAAGTGAATCCTCTTATATATGCATGTAAAGTACTCAGGAATCTTTTAAAACTTCTTGGAAAAGACTAAGTGCAAACAAAGTCGCTTCAGTAAAGTCTCCATATTTTGGAAACTTTGCTCTCGCTTTCGCCTAAACGGCCATGCGAGTGTCTACCTTATCGACATCCGATATATAGGGTAGGCATTATTTATCGGGTTACGATATTACAACTGCTTGCTGTAATTTCCGACAATTAAAAGCTCGCCATTTATCTTTTTTGTGTGTTCTTTAGGATAAACGTCTAAACGAAATGGATACACTACACATGTAGATCTATATAAGAGTTCTCTTTGCACGCGGGTTCGATTCCCGCCATCTCCACATCAAAACAAATAGACACCCTTTAATGGGTGTTTATTTGTTTGCTATTTTAATAAAAAAATGTTATTAAATAAATGAACTTAAAAAATCATCTTATGAATAAAACACTAATGTCTGCTTTGCAATATGCAAAACACACAAACCGCTTTGAAATCTTGGAGAGAGAAGATTTAAAAAAATCTCTTATTGAATTAACAATGAAAAAAATCATTGATCTTATTCATAAAATTAATGATTGGATTTTTTCTAATTTCATCATTCATCTTAGAAAAGATTTATCCTTTCTAAGATTTTCATGAAATTTAAGATTTTAATTAAAGAATGTCCGCTTATCACCTAAAATGATAAGCGGATTTTTTATAGTATTATTTTATGCTAAAATACTTTAATGCAAACACAACCTAAACTTACAGTTTCAGGATACAGAGGTATCTGGGGGGAGAGCCTCACAAATGAAATTGTAGAAAATTATACGAGATCTTTTATTAAATTTGTAAAAGAAAATACTAAAGAAAACCCAATTATCCTTCTCGGCCGTGATGGACGCGAAAGTGGACCAGAGATTAAAGAAACTATCATAAAAATCTTTAAAGAGCTTGGAGTAGATTTTATCGATGGAGATATACTTCCTACCCCTACTGTATTATTTGCAGTAAAAAAGCATGGATATGATGGAGCTATAATAATAACAGCAAGCCACAACCCTCGTGAATACAATGGGTTGAAATTCGTTACAAACAAAGCTTTATTTACTGATGAAAAAGAAGTAGAAATAATAAAAGAAAATTTTGAAAAAATGCAACAGAATGTTACTTCTGAAAAACAAAATACTTCGTGGAAGAATGTTGTTTTGGAAAGACTTGGGAGCGCGACGGCGCGAGCACGAGGAATTTTTCAGCAGAAAAATATCCGTACTTTACAAAATAACATTTTTCCACGAAGTTTATCTATACCTCACGAACATGCTGACCAAATAATCAAAAATATAAACGTAGAAAAAATACGCGAGAGAAAATTTAAAGTCGCAGTAGATATGATCAATGCTTCAGCTTGTGTCCTTGATCCATATTTATTCGAGCAGCTAGGAGTTGAACTCGTCCCACTTAATGATACCCCAAATGGAATATTTGCTCACAAACCTGAACCCCTAAGAGAGAATCTTGGAGATATCACAAACCTTGTAAAAGAAAAAGGTTGCGACATTGGTTTTGCTCATGATCCAGATGCTGACAGACTTATAGTTATAAATGAAAATGGCGTTGCAATATCTGAAGAGTACACCCTTGCAATGGGAGTAGAAGCCATCCTTTCTAAAAATCCAAATAATAAAGTTGTAGTAAATATGTCTACTTCACAAATGAACAAAGATATAGCCGAGAAATACAACAGTACTTGTATCCGTACAAAAGTTGGAGAAGCCAACGTTGTCGCTGGAATTATAGATAGCAATGCAATTATTGGTGGTGAAGGTGGAGGAGGTATCATATACACTACTATAAATATGGCACGTGATAGCTTTGTAAGCTTATCTTTAATCTTAGAATTACTCGCAGAAAGAAATCAAACTGTAACAGAATGCATAGAAACTTTACCTAAATATGAAATGCTTAAAGACAAGGTTCCTGTCTCAGGAAGTCTAGAAGAAATGTATTCAAAAATGAAAAATCATTTTAAGGAGGGTGAAGTAAATGAGCTCGATGGACTTCGATTAGACTTTCCAGATAGCTCTTGGGTTCATTTACGCCCTTCAAACACAGAGCCTATCATAAGACTATATGGTGAAGCTAGGACTATGGAGAGAATAAAAGGATTGTTTGAAGAAGTAAAAAAAATAATTTAAAAAGTAACGCTCCTATTTGAATAGCTCTCCTAAAAGGGCACGCATAAATTTCTGCTGAAATTTTGCGAAAGTAAAGCGCCTTATCTCACGATACGATTTACTAATCGGCGCTTGCGAAGCCCCTTTTATGAGACTATTCAAATATACGCTTTATATACGTAATAAAAATTTCTTAGCTATAGGTGTTGAATAGGGGTTAAACCCCTATTCTTTTACTACATCTTGCCATATTACCTTATATATGATAATATCTTGGATAGGTAGGTAATCTATTTTTCTATCGGAAATATAAATTGAGAGAAAGAATAAACAACCAAATAAGAGCGTCAGAGGTTCGTGTAATCTCAAGCGAAGGTGTAAACCTTGGTGTTTTAAGTTTTAAGGATGCCATGGCGCAAGCCGACGCACAAGGTCTTGATTTGATTGAAATTTCCCCCAATGCAAAACCACCAATAGTAAAAATAGCAGAATACGGAAAGTACAAATACGAACAAAACAAAAAGTTGAAAAAAGCTAAAGCAGGATCAAAAACTACAGAGACCAAATCTATTCAAATAAAGATAGGAACTGGAGACAATGACTTAGCTTTAAAAGCTCGAAAAGCATCTGAATGGCTTAAAGAAGGACACCGCATTAAAGTAGAATTATTCTTATCAGGACGTTCTAAATATATGCCGGAAGCATTCCTTAAAGAACGTTTAGATCGTGTACTACACCTTATCACTGAGAATTATAAAATAGCAGAAGGTTATAAAAAGGGTCCAAAAGGTCCAACTATTACAATAGAAAAAGATAAAGGAGTTATCGCTCCCCCATCTACAAATCAAGAATAAACATATGTCTATCAAAACAAATAAATCTTTAACAAAACGTTTGAAAATTACCAAAAAAGGTAAGATTTTATCACGTGCACCAGGATTTAATCATTTTAATGCTAAGCAATCAAGAACAACTCAATTAAAAGGTAAGAAAATGAACAAACAGAATTTCACAAATAAGACTACTCGTACTTATTTGCCAAATACTTCATTATAATAGAAGTACTAGTTACTAAATTAATCATTTAAATAAATCACATGACAAGAGTAAAAAGAGGAACAATAAAAAATAAGCATCGTAAGAATATTCTTTTAAGAGCAAAAGGTTTTCGTTTTGGACGTAGTACAAAGAAGTCACAAGCTAAAGATGCTTTGAGACACTCAGGTAACTACTCATTTGCTCACCGCAAAGACAAGAAAGCTGATGCAAGAAGCCTATGGACAACTCGTATAAACGCTGCAGTTCGCCCACTTGGGATCTCATACAGTAAATTCATTGCTGGACTTAAAAAGAAAAATATATTGATAGACCGTAAAATATTATCTGATTTTGCTCAACACAATCCTGAGACATTCGAAAGAATAGTTAAAAGTATATAAATACAATATTAAAAAAACCACAAAATGTTGTGGTTTTTTTAATATTTCCATCCCCCTAGGCCTTGCCTAGGGGGATTATTATATTGCCGTTGTAGTTGTTGTTGTAGTTGTACCTGTCGTAGTAGTAGTTGTTGCTGTATCTGCAGGTGTAGTTGTTGTGGTAACTGGGGCTGTTGTTGTTGCTGTAGTTGCAGGTGCAGTTGTTGTGGTAGTAGCTGGGGCTGTCGTTGTTGTAGTATCTGTTGGTGTAGTTGTAGCTGTAGTATCTGTTGGTGTAGTTGTAGTAGACGTTGAAGTCGTAGGTGTTGGAGATGAAGATACTGATTCAGTAGTAGGCAAAGTTACTGTAGGAGCAGTAGTTGTTGCTACAGTACTAACTATCACTATCCTTACTACTTGTATTGCATTATTGCCATCTGTATCTACAGCATCATAAGTAACAGTGTAAGTCCCTGCTGTTGTAGTGTCTACAACTCCACCGATTGATACACTTACAAATGTATCTTTGTTGTCTGTAACATTTGCTCCTTCTTCTGTATAAGTATCCCCAACACTTAGACTTACTGTTGCACTACCAACAAGGGTAATAACTGGTGCTTCTGGATTTACTGTTATTGTAGTTGTTCCTGCAGGTGGTAATGATATACCTACACTTCCAGCAGCTGAACCTGTAAGCAAAGTATCAAGCTGAGACTTCACAATACATGTCTCTACATTTGCATCATCTGAAACACATAAGAGTTTTGTACTTATCTTTCTTGCAAAGATACTCTTGATACCATTATCAGCACTTGCAAGCCAATCACCAATCTTCACATAAAGATTTGCAAAGAATGCTTTCATAAATGATTCTTCTTTTGATCCTGCTGTTGGAACTATAGTTCCAGAGATTGCATTAAGATTTAGATTTAATTCTTGAATGGCTTCTAATGTTAACCATTGAAGATCACCATATTTAACTGCTTTATATCCATCTTCTCCTGTAGTAACTAAATTTGGAGCAAACTTTTCTACCTCTTGTGCAATAAGTCCATTGTACATACTATTTGTAGTATCACTAATATAACTAAAACTACGAGGTCTTAAACCAGCGATTTGTGCAAGTGGATCAGTAGCACCAAAATCAACATCTGAAATATTTTGTTTCAAACGTTCATCTGATGCACAAGTTCCAAGGGTACCACCGTTATAATATAGACAACCCCAATTTAAACCAGATGCACCCAAGTTATATGAATTTGTTGCACTAGGTGCGATAGCCCCAGCTACCTTAAGCCTATATGTTGTATCTGGAGATACCCCAATTCCTGTATTTCCATTAAAATAGTTTTTTCCACCAGCTGAATAAATACCATAATTTGTTCCACTTCCAAATATGGCTATATTAGTAGAGTGCCCATATACACCAATATTACTCCCCCC
>JBGSQV010000114.1:0-2957 GCA_041737855.1 Minisyncoccia bacterium
GGAAAGATATTTTGATGATAAAGCAAATATTTTTAAATATCAAAATAAAGACGATGTATTAATTATTCGCCCTGATATGAAAGAATTTATAAAAAAGATTGATACGAAAGGGAAGTTGATAGTTGTGAATACTAAAAATATTTCAGACTGGAAGTTTAATGTTCCTGGTGTTCACCATAGAGAAAACTTAGCTTGCGCTGTAGAGGTTGCAAAAGTTCTTGGCATACCAGAAATAAAAATCAAAAAATCAGTAGCAAATTTTAAAGATTTAGAGGGTAGACTTCAACTTTTAAAAACTTATAAAGGAGTAAAAATCTATAATGATAATAATGCCACAACTCCAGAAGCAACTATTATTGGTATAGAAGCATTAAAAAGTGAAAAAAAGAATATAATTTTGATTTGTGGTGGTGCAAGTAAAAACCTTCCGTTGGATAATTTTGTAAAAACTGTAAATAAATATTGTAAATCTATTGTGATGATTCCAGGAACTGGGACAGATGATTTGATTAATAACTGTGAATTAAAAGCTAAAAATAAATTAGGTAAAGATTTGAAAGATATAGTTAAGATTGCTTTATCTCAATCAAAAAGAGGTGATATCATTCTTTTCTCTCCAGCTTTTGCTTCTTTTGGAATGTTTAATAATGAATACGAACGCAATGATTTATTTATGAAAATAATTAAGGGTTTAAAATAGTATGAAAAATTTAGAAATTGGAGCAGTATATAAGCATTATAAAGGGACAAAAGTAAAAGTTCTCGGAGAATGTTTTCATAGCGAGACAGAAGAACCAATGGTTATTTATATACATTTAGAAGATGGTTCTACTTGGGTGCGTCCCAGAGAGATGTTCCTAGAAAATGTTATAATAAATGGAGTAGAGATGGAAAGATTTGAAAAGATTGAACAGACGGATATAATAAGACCAAATAAATAAAATTATGGAATTAGATTTATTAAAAATTAAAAATGTTCACTTTATAGGAATCGGAGGGATTGGTATTTCGGCGATTGCGCGTATGATGCTTCTCGATGGAAAGAAAGTTAGTGGACAAGATATGCAAAAAGGAGAAGTTATAGATGAGCTTCGTAAGGTAGGAGCTGATATCACGATTGGGCAATCTTATAAAGATATCCCATACGATACAGATATGATCGTTTATACTATAGCTATAGATACTTATGATCCAGATCTAGCAAAAAAGATAAAAGAGAAAAAAGATATCCCTGTTCTTTCGTATCCACAAATGCTCGATATTATAAGTCGAGACAAATATACGATTGCAGTCTCGGGTACTCACGGTAAGACGACAACGACGGCAATGATCGCACAAATATTGGGTGAAAATGGAAATGACCCAACTGTTATTGTTGGAAGTTTACTTGTCGGCTCAAAGAGTAATTTTATCGGAGGAAAAAGTAAGTATTTAGTAGTAGAAGCTTGCGAGTATAGACGTTCATTTTTGAATATTAATCCAAAAGTTTTAGTTATTACAAATATCGATGAAGATCATCTAGACTATTATAAAGATATAGAAGATATAAAAAGTGCATTCCATGAGATGGCTTTAAAAGTTCCAGATAATGGTTTTATTGTTTGTAATCCAGATGATAAGAATATTGCAGATGTTATAAAAGATATAAAAGCAGAGATTATAAATTATGATAAATTTTTTAATGATCATTTAAAATTAAAAATTCCAGGTACTCATAATAAACGTGATGCAGCAGCAGCAATGGCTGTCGCATATACTTTAAATATTAAAGAAGAAGTATCTGAGGAGTATGTTTGTAATTTCCCGGGGACCTGGAGACGGTTCGAATTTAAAGGGATTCTTCCAAGTGGTGTCATTATATACGATGATTATGCTCACCATCCTACAGAGATCAAAGCGACACTCGAAGGTTTCCAGGAGTTGTATCCAAAGGGTGATGGATGGAGAATTACAGTAGTATTTCAACCTCATTTATTTTCTCGCACCAAGTTGTTGTTGAGTGATTTTGCAAAAAGCTTTAATGATTGTCACCATGTTATGTTACTTCCTATTTACTATGCGAGAGAAGTTGATGATGGGACTATCTCCTCAGGGATTCTAGCAGATGAGATCAATAAATATACAGATAATGCCACTGCTTTTGATAGTTTTGAATCACTTGAAAAAGACCTTATGGCTAGGTTAGAAAAAATGAATGAGAAAGATATTATAGTGACAATGGGTGCAGGGGAAGCATTTAAGACAGGGGATTTCATTTTGAAAATATAGATGTATAATATATCTATATGAAAAAATATTTTTTATTTCTATTTGTTTTAATTTCTTTTAGTTTTGCATTTCAGGTTTTTGCTGAAGTTCCAAGTAGCTCTGGTTTTATCCCAGGGCAGATTTGGTATTCTAATGATGTTTTAATAGAAGGAGAGACTGTAAATATTCATACGGCTGTTTGGAATAGTGAGAAAGATTCACTTTCTACAAAAGTAGAATTCTATGATAAAAATGTTATTTTGGGTACTCGAGATGTTGTACTGTCACCGTCAGAGTTAAAAGATGTATATGTTCCTTGGAAGATTACATCTGGAGATCATGTTATTTCTGCAAAAATTATATCATCAATTTTAACAGCTTCGGGTAAAACCGAGAAAGTTGTATTAAGTCGAGTTCTAACTTCTAGTGACAAGCAGTCCGTAGCTGCTGTTGTAAAAACTGATACAGTATCTGGAACAGATGCAATAAAAACTCAGATAGATAAAGTAAGCTCAGATATTAATAGTATTATTCCAGAGAGTGTAAGTACTACTGTATCAGATAATATTAATGTTTTAGATAATTTTCGTGATACAACTTCTACTAAGATAGATACTGCAAAAGTTGCAGCTCAAAAAGAAGTAGACTCTATCGGTAATACTAAGATAGAAGTGAAGTCTACCTCTAAGTCTGTTGATAAAAAAAGTAGT
>JBGSQV010000014.1:0-2850 GCA_041737855.1 Minisyncoccia bacterium
TCAAAGAATACCTTTAATATCAACATTCTTTGCCCTAGCATAAGCGAAAGATACTGAAGTAGAAACTATAACATCCACAAGAAGACTTGTTCCTAAAATAATAGGAAGGGGTATGTCATAAAATGTAGAAAATATTGGAACCATAAGAAGAACTCCAGAAGCTCCAGTGACACCAGTCACTCCTCCTATAAAAAGTCCTAATAATACAAGTTCAAAAAAGGTCATAAATATTATTTCTTTTTATTAAAACAGTACAATCAAAGTATTTATTTTAATAAAAATCTAAGAGTAGAAACTAAACGAATTTTTTTATACTCAGGAGAACCTATGTCTTTGTTCTCTATAGCAAAGACACCTTGATTGCCTCTTGTTACACTTCCTACTGTTGATCCTGAATTCTTTGCAAATTGTGAAGCCGTATCACGTGCGTTACCTATTGCTTCTGCTAACATTTCTGGCTTAATACTATTCAAATCTGAAAATTCAAAAGAAATATTATTCTGATTAAATACAACACCTCTCTTAACTAACATTAGTGTTTCATTTGATACAGATTTTGCAAGATCAACTTTTTTTGTATAAACAGAAATTTGATTATTTGAATTATATCTAAAGGCAGCATCTTTATATGTATCTTGATATATGTTTACAGGAGCAACATTTATTTCACTATCTTCAAAACCTTTTTCTTTAAGGAAACTTTTAATTGTAGTTATATTACCTTCTATATCAGAATACAATGCATCAACATTATTGGACTTAACTTCAAACCCCATAGACCATATAGCGGTATCAGCCTTAACAATCTTCTCTGAAAGACCTTTTACTTCTACATATGAGCCTTGTTTTGAAAAATCATGAGATCCAACAAAGATAGCCCCTGATATTAAAATTGCAAACACAACCATAGCAACACTGATAAAAATGAATTTATTATTTTTTATATTTTCCATATACTTATTATAGCATAATATAAATTAAACTTTTTTGGGTGCCTGCTGGGACCGCGAGTACGCTTTTCAATCCTTACAGGATCAGTACACCTTTTCCATTCGTGATTACACTCACATGGAAAAGGTCTTCGAATCCTCCTCACGGTACGATCTACTGATCGCAGACGCAAGCCAAGCAGTTGGCTTGCTTAGGCACCCAAACAAAAATTCCCTATTCAGGGAAATTTGTTGTTTGGGTGCCTACTGGGATTCGAACCCAGGCCGAGAGTTCCACAAACTCTAGTGCTAACCATTACACTATAGGCACCATAATTCCTCTATTAATATAGAGTGATTACACAGTTATACCAGAAAAACGCCCATAAATCTAGAGCCTACTATAAAATAGAGTTTTATATAGTATTATTAATTACTAATTTTTGTAGAATCTACCTTAGGTGAACAAACATTCCCGGCAGGTAAGGCTGTAAGATTTTCTTTTGATCCAGTGCTATCAATACAATAGAAAGACTGATATCCACCATCTGGAATAAGAGCAGGGTCATAATTTGCAGATATTGGAACAGAGAAAGACCAATCTTTTGTGGAAGAAGAACAGAAGCCATTTCCATTCGTTGTTTTCAAAATTTTATTTAATAAAGAAGAGATAGAGCTTATAACAGTAGCTGAACTTTTAGGGTGACCAATGGGTGAAAATAGTGAACCTGAAACTGGAACCATACAATCCCCTTTTATGTTTGATTTACTTCCATAATTTTTCTCTAATCCAAATAAATTAGTTGCAAGCTGGGAGAAAGAAGAAACATCCTTTTTCATTTCAGCTTCTTTTACACTATTTATATAATCAACTGCCGGAGTTGATGTTTCTGGCATGAATATATTGTTAGTAATATTAAAATCATAATAAGTAGTTTTCCAAGATATTTTTACCTGATTATCTCCAATACTTTTATCTTCAAACCCTATAACCTTGGACAAAGGGACTCCGAGAACAACACTATACTGATAAATATTATTATCACCCTTACCTATCCATATATCGAATGAATCTATATTTGCCGCACCTAGAATCTGATCTAGATTAGATTTATCCTCATCAGAAAGATTTGCAACAAAATTATCAGAAATTTTACTCAAAAGAGTTTTAACTAGCTGTCTATCAGCATTTATAGAATAATGATATGTTTCTATCCCTTTAATATTTTCTGTACCCTTTTCAGATATTTCTACATTATTTATAAGATTATCATAAGCACTCAAAGTATCAGTATTTACATATGAAGACATTCCACTCGATATAATATTATAAAGATTTAACTTTTTAAGAGTTGTATCAATCTTATCTGAAAACAAAGCCGGAATCATATCAAATTGTGATTCGTTTATTTTAACAGTAGAAGATGCTGGAGCATTTTCACCTATGAATTGACTCAGATCAGGAACAGCAACAAACAAACTAGATCCATCATTTTTTATATCTACAGTAATATAGTTCTGAAGCAAGGAACTTTTAATGGTTATAAAATTATCAAAAATAGGAACTAGATCATTTTGATTTATTATACCAAGGGTATTTATAGAAATAGAATCCTTATCGTTGGAAGAAATTGTTTCTCCTGTCATAAGAGCAGCGGATATGTTTGCAAAAGACGGTGAGGATATTTCTAAGTTTGTCTCTGTTTTGTATGATTTTAAAGAAGCTAAAGCTTTAGAGTTATTCAATAATAAAACCTTAGGATCTTTTTTAATTGCAAAAATATTTAAATTTTTGATACTTATATACCCACTTGCAAAAGACCAAGAAAATACCCCTATCGCTATGATTATTAAAACTAATATTATCCATTTAATTGGTTTTGACTTCTTAGGAGCAATAACTTCTTTTTCCTTTTCTTTC
>JBGSQV010000067.1:0-3165 GCA_041737855.1 Minisyncoccia bacterium
TAAATTATATAGGAAAAATTATAGATTCATTTGATGGGGTTCAATTTGGAGATTCAGGTTTGGTAAATGATGATATTTTTGCTCTTATCCCTCTTGAAAATGCAGGTTATACAAAGAATGATTCTGAAATTACAAAAGATATTAGTTACATAATTTCAAAACAAGATTCTACTGGATCTTGGGGTAGTGTAGATTTAACAGCTGCTGGGATAGAAGCTCTGTTTAATTTTAGAAGTATAAGCGGTGTATCTAGTTCTATTGATAAAGCCTACGGTTATATAATAAGTAGTCAGTCTTCCGATGGAGGGTTTGGAAATTCAGATTCTACCAGTTGGGCTATTCAAGCTCTTTCTTTAAATAGCTCAGCTTATGGTAGTAATATTGATAGGGCGATTAAATATTTAACAAATAAGCAACAAGGTGATGGAGGATTGAATGATATATCAAATCCTATAGATAGTCGTATTTGGTCTACATCATATGCTGTTCCAGCTGCTATGAAACTTTCTTGGAATGATATTTTAAATAATTTTGATAAACCTGTAGTTTCTAGTTCCTTGAACTCCAGTAATAGTGCTAGTCTTTCTTCTGAAGAGTTTGTTGAGCCTGTGAAAATTATTGAGCAAGCAGATCAAATCAATCCAGAAGTTGTTCTTCCTAAGATAAGTTTAGATTTACCTCAGAAAGTAATAAAGAAAAAAATAGTAGTTTCAAAAATTACTGTAAATAAACCTGTGGAGCCTGCAAGTTCAACAGATATAAAAACAGAAGTTCCTATAAAGAATAATCTTATAGCTAGTGCTGGAAATACTACAACGACTAATTTTTCTATGAAAGAAATATCACAGACTATTATTAATTTTATGTTTAATACCCTGCATTATATTGGGAGTAGCTTCTCTCTCTTTCTATCATTAATAAATGTTTTTTAGGATATCTTCATGCTATAATAAAATAATGCAAACACAAACAAAATTTATCGCATTTATAGTATTAGTAATAGTGGTTATCGGAGGTATTGGTCTTTATTTTGGGCTTAAACCAGAAGCTCCTAGTAAGTATGACTCATTCGCTCAATCTTTAACAGAAAAAGGAGCAGTGTTCTATGGTGCTTTTTGGTGTCCTCATTGTCAGGTTCAGAAAGCTGAATTTGGTACAGCAAAACAGTATCTTCCTTATGTAGAGTGTTCAAATCCTGATCAGTCTCAAACTCAAATTTGTATAGATAAGAAAATCGAAAGTTATCCCACTTGGACATTCCAAAGTGATGTTACTTTAAATTCAGACACTGATCCATTGGTTTGTGATATCAAAACAGCAGATAAAGAAGAGCCAGAAGCTTGTGCAGATAGATCCTCTGAATATTTTAAAACATGGTTTTTTGCTGGTCATAGTTTTTCAGTCAAGAGTTCTACTGATCCTGTAAAAGAGAGGAATACTTGGAAGTTTCCAGTTGGGACTCAGTTCAGCGGAGAGATACCAATGGAATTTTTAGCAGAACAAATAGGGTTTACGTTACCCCAATAATATGAATACTTATATAGAAATAATAAATAAAATTCTTTCTCTTGGGACAATATTCCTTCAATTTGTTATTTTATTTATTGCAGTTAATTTTATTTTCTTTCGAAAAAGAACAAACCCATTTTTGTTATTTTTCAAAGAATACACTTTTATTCTTGGTTTTCTTGCTGCATTAGGAGCTTTTACTTTATCGTTGTTCTATTCAGAGATAGTAGGGTATCCACCTTGTGAACTTTGTTGGATTCAAAGAATATTTCTATACCCACAGTTAGTATTATTTGGAATGGAGTTATACAAGAAAGAGCGATCAATAGTTGATTTCAGTCTTGTTTTTGCAATTTTTGGCTCTATTGTTTCCATGTATCATGTATATATAGAAAATGGTGGAAGCTCAAGTCTTGGGTGTGCAGCATTAACTCCGACTGGGGCAAATCAAGTCTCTTGCGCTGTTCGGTATATATATGAATTTGGTTATGTAACAATGCCACTTATGGCTCTAACTCTATCTTTGTTTCTTATTTCAATACTTTTGAATTATAAATACATGTCTAGGGTTAAATAAATTTTTAATATCTAAATTTCTTAGCTAAAATAGCCTTTCAAAAAAGGCTATTTTATGTTATAATAGAATATATGACTAAAATCGTCGTCGCTAATTGGAAAATGAATCCGCAATCTATAAAAGAAGCGGAGGTTATTTTTAAGGGGGTATACAATACTATAAAGAATATAAAAAATACTAAAGTTATCATATGTCCACCATTTCCTTATCTTCTTATCTCTAAAAAGTTTAAAAACAAAAAAATTTCACTTGGTTCTCAGGATGTATCAACAGAATTTATAGGATCTCATACAGGAGAAGTCTCACCTAAAATGCTTGTTGATATGGGTGTTAGCCATACTATTGTTGGTCACGGAGAACGTCGTAAACAAGGAGAAGATAATAAAATTATAAATGAGAAAATTTTTAACTTACTTAAGTTTAAAATATCTCCGATTCTTTGCGTAGGGGAAAGCATTAGAGATAAAAATGGTAACTATCTTTCTTTTATTGAAAGTCAGATCAAGGGTTGTCTCGATAAAGTACCAGGAGCTCAGATGAAGAACATCATGATTGCTTATGAGCCTATTTGGGCTATAGGGAAAGATGCAAAAAGGGGAGCAACCAAAGAAGAATTTTTAGAAATGAAAATTTTTATTAAGAAAGTAATTTCAGATATTTATAGTCCGAAGATAGCTCATAGTATAATTATTCTTTATGGAGGATCAGTCAATCCACTTAATGCAAAATATTTTGCATACGAAGGTGAAGCTGATGGTTTATTGGTAGGCCGTGATAGTATTAATCCTAAAAAATTTGGTGCTATATTAAGCACTTTAAATTAAATAAAATGAAATCAATTAAAGATTTAAAAAATCTGTCTGGTAAAAAGGTTATCCTAAGAGCAGATTTTAATGTACCCATAAAAAATGGGGTAGTTTTAGATGACTTTCGTATTAAAAAAGTTATACCAACTATTTTATTTTTACAGAAGAAGGGTGCAAAAGTCATTATTATTTCACATTTAGGTGATGATGGAAGCGAGAGTCTTCTTCCTGTGGCTACAAAAATAAAAAAACTTGTTAAAAATTTTGATTTCA
>JBGSQV010000107.1:0-6576 GCA_041737855.1 Minisyncoccia bacterium
AAGATAGAGGAATATGTTCCAAAGAACATTCCAGCTGTAAGCATTATAGCGAATGTTTTTGTACTTGTTGGACCAAAGAAGACCAATGCTAATAGTACAATAATAACTGTTGAAGAAGTAGCAAGGGAGCGAGTATAAACCTGACTGATACTTCTACCTACAGTTTCAGAAAATGTCTTGAAGTGACCAATACGAATATTTTCACGGATACGATCGAATACAACAATAGTATCGGAAACAGAAAGACCAAGAATAGTCAGGACAGCCACCACAAACAGTGTATCTACTTCTGCCCCCGTTAAGTAACCAAGGAAAGCAAAAACTCCAGCAGATAGAACTATGTCATGGACAAGAGCAACGATAGCAATGAAACCATACTTCCAAGAAGAAACTGGTTTTGAAACCTTGCGGAAAGAAAAAGCAATCCAGAAAATAATACCTAGAGCAACAAGAATAAATGAGATTATTGATTTACGAACAAGTTCAGCTCCAACAGAAGGACCAATAGAAGTGAAACTCTTCTCAACGGCATCAGAACCAAGAGCCTCCATAACTTTTGCACGTTCTTGTTCTGTGATATCTCTTGATTTAATACTATAACCATTCTCACCCATAGGTTGAATTAATATTTCACCTATTGAAAGTGGCTTCAAACTACTATCTATAATACTTTGAGCAGGTCTTGCATTAGTGTACTCAACTTCAAGAAGAGAACCTCCTTTAAAATCAATACCGAAATTTAAACCTAAGAAGATAATAGAAGCAATAGCAGAAGCAACAAGAAAAGCTGAAATGGAAACGAATATTTTTTTGTATTTAATTATAAACATATTATTTTAAAACTGCTTTTGCAGTTGTATCTCTAGCGTTACTAAAACCCGACCCAAACAGAAAACCAGTTAATTTATTTTTCTTTTTAATATTTAGAGTGTATAGGAATATTCTTGTTATAGATATAGCTGAAATCATAGAAATGATAACACCTATTAAGAATACAAGAGCGAACCCTTTGATAAGTGGAGTTCCAAACCAGAATAAAATAACAGCTGTGATCATACTAGAAATATTTGAATCTCTAACTGATAACCAAGCTCTTTTAAATCCATGATGGATACCATCTGAAATACCTTCTCCTGCACGAAGTTCTTCTTTTATACGTTCAAATATAAGAACATTGGCGTCAACCGCAATACCTATCGATATAATGAACCCGGCAATTCCTGCAGCTGTAAGAGTAACAGGGAGCAGTTTAAAAATAGAAAGCATTATTACTGAATACATTATAAGAGCAAGAACAGATATCACTCCTGGTAGTCTGTACCAAATAATAAGGAAAAGTGCGATAGCCAAGAATCCGATTAGAGCTGCCTTAACTCCAGCACTTGTAGCTTGTGATCCAAGAGATGGACCAATTGTTTGTGTTGAGATAAGACTTATAGGAACTGGTAATGCTCCAGAATTTAAACGTCCAACTAGTGTCTTTGCTTCAGTTGCAGTAAAGTTACCAGATATTTGTGCTCGTCCGCCAGATATAGCTTCATTAACTGTTGGTATTGAAATAGGTTCACCGTCTAGGAATATTGCTACCGACTTACCAACATTTTCTTTTGTTATTTTTTCAAATAGAGCAGAACCATCAGCATCAAACTGTAGAGAAACCATAGGTTCCCCTGTCTTTTGATCAAACTCAAGGATAGCTTTATCTAAGTAGCGACCAGTAAGATCTGTTTTTATATATTTTGAAGCATAAGGATCAATAGTAACTTTTCCATCTGCTCCTACAGTTGCTTCTTGCGGTGCATCTTTTATAGGATTTTCTGTACGAAAATCAAGTACTGGTGTTTGACCGATCATTTCTATAGCCTTGCTTACTTCTGTAACTCCCGGAAGATCTACAATCAAACGTTCTTCTCCAGCATTTGAGAAACCACCATTTTGTACTTGAACAATTGGTTCTGAAACACCAAAAACATTAACTCGTCTTTCAATAACATCACGAAGTGCATCCATAGAATCTTTCATACCTGCAGGATCTATTTGTGATACATCTGCTTTATAAACTAAATGAGTACCACCAGAAAGATCCAAGCCTAACTTGAATGGATGAGTAGCTAAAAATCCCGAAGGGGCTTTGTCGGGAGTGACAGCCATTTTAGCCATTTCTGATTTATAAATAAAAAAACCGAGACCGATTCCTAATAAAAATATTAATAACGCTGTAATTCTTGTTTTCCACATAATAGGCTTATTCTATATGTATTTTCTTAAAAAAGCAAATTGTTTTGTAACTTTATTTAACCATACAATACATAGTCCGATTACCACACCAAAGCATGCCCCTGCGAATACGTCAACAGGATAATGCACCCCTATGATCATTCTAGAAAAAGCAGTAAATAATGTAAAAATTAAAAATAATATCCCCAATTTACGATTTATATTCCAAATGAGAACAGTAAGTGCGGATATAACAGTAACGTGAGATGATGGAAAAGAAAAACCTGTCTCCATAAATAATGGAACTATATGGAGGGTAACAAAAGGACGGGGCTCCATAAAAATATGTTTAATAATATATGCAACTATCCAAGCTCCTGCACCTGTCCCTAAAACAAGCATTGAATAAATAAAATCTCTACGCACAAAAATAGGAATTATAATTGCTGTCACTATAAAAATATAAATTAAAACATTAGATATAAGCAAAGCAAAACTAGCAATGCTTGGTATTAACGATAGAGAAAAGAAAAAATTGAAAATATTAATATTCATATTATTTATTAATTTGATTGTGTCTCACTTTCTTTTGTAAAAGTAAGGTCAACCTTTTGTTTAGCTACTAAAAGCACATTTGAGAGTAACATTGCAACAGTTACAGGTCCTACCCCACCCGGAGTAGGAGAAACATATGATGCAATATTCATAACTGACTCTAGGTCTACATCACCAACTACTGAACCATTATCTTCAGAAGTTCCAGCATCTATGATGATAGCTCCTTCTTTTATCATACTTCCATTTATATATTTGGCTTTTCCTATTGCGGATATTATGACATCAGCATCTTTTATTAAAATCTCTGGATTTTCAGTTCTACTATTTACTGTCTCTACATCAAATCCTCTTGATCTAAGTAAGTGCGTTACTGGCAACCCTACTAAATTCCCCTGCCCTAAGACCAATAATTTCTTTTCTGATAAATCAATATCTAAACTATCTAGTATCTTTATGCAAGCCATAGCTGTAGGGAATTTTATAATACCTTCATTATTATAAAAATTCTCACTATTGATAGAACCTAGACAGTCTACATCAAGAGGTGGAGTAATAGCATCCAAAACCTTTCTTGTATCTATATTACCAGGTAATGGAAGTTGGATAATAACTCCGCACATACTAGGAACCTTATTTAAATTTTCTATTTCAGATATTATCTCTTCTGCTGAAACAGAGTCATCAAATGATACTGCACGAAATTTAATCTCTGCTTTCTCTGCAATTCTAGATTTTATCTTTACATATGAAGCTGATACTGGATCAGATCCTACTAATACATCACAAAAAATAGGAGAAAAAGGAAGAGTTAAAACATTTTGTTTTATTTCCTCTAGTATTTCATCTTTTATTTTTCGTCCGTCAATAATTTGTGTTTTCATATTATGTGTTTTTGATTATACCCTGTAGTAGATTTTAATAAAACCCTATGGGCAACACTTTGTGCGTTATTAAAATTCACTACGGGGTTATATACCAAGAAATTCATTATGCATATCATCTTTATGTGCCACACGACGATAACGATTCATACCCATTAAAATTCCCAATCCAATAAATTCTGTGAGCAAATGTGAACCTCCATAACTCATAAAAGGTAGAGTGATCCCCGTAACAGGCATTATACCAATATTCATTCCTATATTAATAATAAAATGGGTCATAAAATAAATTGCCAATCCTAAGCCGTAAAGTATCTCGAAGTTTGTAGTTCCAAGTAGTGCAATATGTAATATTCGCCAGACAATGAGCCCAAGTAAGATAAATAAAATCATCACTCCAACAAAACCCCATTCTTCAGAGAAAGCTGCGAAAATAAAGTCAGTTTCATATTCTGGTAAAAAGTTTAATCTTGATTGAGTTCCAAAACCAACCCCCTTACCAAAAATCTGACCAGATCCAACAGCTATCGTTGATTGATAAACATTATACCCGGAACCATGGATATTGGAGAGGGGTTGAATAAAATTAATTACACGATCTTTCTGATATTGTTGAAATACAAAACCCCAGAGTACAAAGAAAGATACAATCATCACACTTACTACCACAAGTAAGTGTCTTCTTGAAATACCGGAAACTAAAGTCATTCCAAACCATATAGCAAAGATAATTATTGCTGAACCAAAGTCGGGTTGCATTAATACAAGCAAAAAAGGAATGAAAGCATATATACCAGATATAATAATATGTTTAAAATTATCTATCTCAACATGTCTACGCGAGAAATATTTAGCAAGCATCAAGATAACAACTAATTTCATTATATCTGATGGCTGAAAAGAAAAACCTCCTAAAGAAAACCATGACTGAGCACCATTGGAAGTATGACCAAAAATGAATAGAAGTAATAATAACCCAGAGAAAATAGCAAAAAGTGTCACCAGTATATCTGTTCTTTTTAAAAATCTAAAATCAACAAAAGATAAAAAGAAAAAAATTGCAAAAGAAATACATATCCATATTAATTGGTGATTAAAAAGGGTTGACTCCCCTGTAAAAGACTCCATAGTTACCAACCCGGCTCCAAGAACTGGAAGTATGAATAAAATTAAAAGCCAATCAACTTTTAAAGAAATTTTATTAACTTTTTTTTGAGGTAACATTTTTTGACTGTGTATATATTAATAAAAAATAAAACGTATAGAATTTAATATACAATTAATGTTACTAAATATTTTTTAAAATATTTAAAATGAAACAGAAAAAGGATTAATTAAAACCATAATATCTTGGGTGACAGGAATAGAAGAAAGAACTTCTGGCCAAGTAAACATAACGGGGGTACTATCATTATTTAAAAGTTTATCTTTGTGTGTCTTTGATGCATTTATAGCATTATGATCTGCATCATATAATATAGCTATAACATCAAACTCTGGTAAATCATATACAGAATTGTTAAATACTGTTGCAGACAAACTAGGAGTATTTTTATTGTTATCAAAAATTATATTCTTTACATTTATAGGTAATGTCTGTGTTGTTGGAAGTTTTTTAACCCACATAAGTGGTTCTAAAAATTCAAAAGTTACTGATTTTATCTGGCTTTGACCTGAATCAAATCGTGGCTCAAATACAGCAAATTGCTGATTAGATGGAATAAAGGTTGTACCCTCTCTACGTCCGAGTAATTTATTACTTTTATCATATATTCTAAATTCATAATGAGCCGAAATTACTCCTGCGCTTTTATTTCTATTCTCTACAAAAGCAACTAGATTATAATTTGTACCAGTTACAGGGAAAGCTCTACTCCAAAGGACAACAGGAGTGGAAACATCATTCTTACACACCAAAGAACAAGACCCTCCACAGTCTACCCCAGCTTCTGTACCATTCTGCTTTCCATCAGAACATGTGGGCTTTTTAAAAATAAAAGGGTAAATAATGATAAAGATAATTACAGCTACAAAAAGCAGAAAAAAGGAAAAGTATTTAAATTGTCTTTTTGATGCCCATGACATATATAGAGTATACCAAAAATCCACTTCAATATGAAGCGGATTTTTGTTTATAATAAATTTAAGGTTGGAAAATATCTTCTGTATTACCCTTACCGTTGACTGTCATTTGTATATCCTTTATAGTTGGGAATTGTTTTAGTGTTGTAACAAGTGAATTGAATTTTGCAACCTGTCCACAAGAACCACCCCCACCAACCACAATTTCATTAAAATCAATATGAAGAACATCCCCTACCATTTTTATAGAATTTACTTCTGTACCGGCTGGTATAGTACTAAAATATCCATTCTCCTTTTCTTTTTCTGTGGGACCTTTTATTAACTCATCTAGTGTAACAGTAGCAACTTCTTTTGTCTTTGTAATAGTCCTAGAAACAGGATAAACTAAACTGCAATCAATCATATTCGGATTTAAAATATTATTAGTAAAATATAATTTTATACTCATCGTATTCTGGTCTTCATTACTGAAAATTACTGGTATTAATATTTCTTTAGCTGGACCACCTTCTCCGTCAGATGGATCATCATTCTGAATTAGAATGTAACCATCACCATTAAATCCAGTTGTATCAATTGAAGAAGTAAAAGAGACAGGATTAGTTGTCATCCATTCTGTAGTAGATGATCCAACTCCACTCTTTAAGATATTTTTATTTGAGTCTAATAATTTTACATTAATATTCCCCTCAAAAAAATAAGCATTTTTTACGGAACCCGATAAATCCAAAACTCCTGAAACAGTATCTCCAGGATTAACAGAGAATGAAACAAGATCTTCTTTATTTCCAATAATTTCAGCCTTTTTTATATTTTCTTTTTCACTGAGAACTAA
>JBGSQV010000019.1:0-3702 GCA_041737855.1 Minisyncoccia bacterium
ACCATAATGATGGATAGTTGTAGAGATACTCTCGATGAATTTAAAGCCTCTTTTCTCAAATAAATCTCTAGCCATTTTTAGAGTAATGATACTTTCTGGTTTAGGACCCATTCCTCCAAATGATTCACTCCAATCTACCAAAAGAACCTCTCCTCCCTTTTTTAGAATACGACGAGCTTCATCCATAAGACCAAGCTTGTCTTCTACTTGGAATAATACATTGGATACTATAACAACATCCATAGTGTTATCAGCTATTTTAGTACCTCCCAGGCTTTCTATATCACCCCAAATACACTCAACATTAAGTAGACCCCAATGGTGTATTTCAGTCTCTAATTTCTTAACTAAATCTTTTTGAATTTCGATAGCATAGACTTTACCAGTAGATCCAACTCTGTGGCTAACAGCTCTAGAATAAAAACCTGTACCTGCTCCAAAATCTGCTACACGCATTCCTTCTTTTAATCCTAGGTGTAAAATATTTTGTTCTGGTTTGGTAAACATATATATGTATATATTATACTCTTATTTAAGACTAGAGTAAAATTATTTTCACTCTAAATATTAAAGAAAAGTAATTGATGCAATACTATCTCCAGCACGAAGCTTCATAACTGTTACTCCTTGAGTCTGACGACCAGAAGTTGGAATAGAATCTAAGCTTACGCGAATAATTTGTCCTTTTTGAGATACCGCAATGATTTCACTTTCATCTTTAACTATTTTAGCAACAATCAAGTTTCCAGTTTTTACTGTAACTTTAGCAGTCTTTATACCTGAGCCACTTCTTTTTTGAGTTTTGTATTCTTTGATATTTGTTTTCTTACCTAAACCATTTGCAGACAAAGTAAGAATAGAAAGTGAGTTTTCTCCTTTAGGAATTTTGTCTACACCGATAACAAAGTCACCTTTACCTAGCTTGATAGCACGGACACCTCCAGCCCCACGGCCCATTTCTCTAACATCTGTTTCTTTAAATCGGATTGACTGACCAAGTGTTGTTGCAAGCATTACATCATCCCCTTTTGAAATAGCTAGAACTGCTTGAAGCTCATCATCTTTATCAAGCTTAATAGCAAGAAGACCACTTCTTCGTACGTCCTTAAAGCTCTCAGCAGAGACTTTCTTTGTAACACCCATCTTAGTTACCATCATTAAATTCTCAATTGTTTTTTTAGTTTCTTTATCTATCGGTAAGATAGAAGTAACTTTTTCTTCAGCAGAAAGTGAAATGAAATTCATCACTGACTTACCTTTTGTTGCACGCTTACCTTCTGGAATATCATACATTTTTATCTGATAAGCCTTACCTAAATTAGTAAAGAAAAGTAAATCACTATGAGTATTTGCAGATACAAGCATAGTCACAAAATCTTCATCTTTTGTTTCTATATCTATGACACCTACACCTCCACGCTTTTGTGTATGGTATTCAGAAGGGTCTGTACGTTTTATATAACCACCCTTTGTAAACACAAGAACTGATTCTTTCTCTGGAATAAGATCTTCTTCATTAATAGCTTTTACTCCACCTTTCACAATACGAGTGCGTCTTATATCATTGTATTTTTCTCTTATTTCCTTAAGCTCATCACTTATAATTTTTAACATCTTTTTAGGACTTGCAAGTAATGCTTCAAGCTCTTTGATTAAAGCTTGTTTTTCAGCAAGTTCTAATTCAACATTTTTACGTTCAAGTCCTGCCAACTTCTGAAGCTTCATTTCTAAAATCGCAGTAGCTTGTATTTCAGAGAACTTAAACTCTTTCATTAAGTTTAACTTTGCAACTGCTGTATCTTTTGAAGCACGTATAACTGATATAACTCTATCTATATGATCAAGTGCTTTCTTTAAACCAAGAAGTATATGCTCTCTTTCTTTTGCTTTCCTTAGGTCATATTCTGTTCGGCGACGAACAACAACAACACGGTGATCGATAAATTCACTCAATAAACTCTTGAGTGATAAAGTCTGAGGCACACCATCAACAAGAGCGACAATATTAAAGTTGAATGATTGCTCCAACTGAGTATGTTTGTAAATATAATTTAAAACTTTTTGAGGAATAACTCCACTCTTCAAGTCAATAACAACACGAATATCTTTTGTGGATTCATCACGAAGACCTTTTATTCCCTCAAGCTTTTTCTCTTGAATAAGAGCTGCGATAGACTCTATGAGAGTAGACTTATTTACACGATAAGGAATCGAAGTAATTATTATTTGGAAAGTGTCACTTTTCTGTTCTACGATTTCTGCCTCTCCACGAGTAACTACACCACCACGTCCTGTAGAATATGCATGAAGTAAATCTGCCTGTCCATAAACAATTCCTCCAACAGGAAAATCTGGACCTTTAATAAATTGCATTAAATCTTCTGTGTTTGCATCTTTATTTTCTATAAGATGAATTGTGGCATCAATAACTTCAGCTAGATTGTGTGGAGGGATATTGGTAGCCATACCTACAGCGATACCCAATGTTCCATTCAAAAGTAAACTAGGAATTGCAGTTGGTAATACTGATGGTTCTTTTCTTGTCTGATCATAGTTTGGACGAAAATCTACAGTTTCTTTTTCTAGATCAAGTAAAAGCAACGATGAAGCTTTAGACATTTTTGCTTCTGTATAACGCATAGCAGCAGCTCCATCACCATCGATAGAACCAAAGTTTCCTTGACCGTGAATAAGTGGATAGCGATAAGAGAAATCTTGAGCCATATTTACCATAGACTCATAAACAGCAGTATCACCATGAGGATGATATTTACCGAGCACATCTCCGACAACTGCGGCACTTTTACGAAAACGTCCTTGGTGAGTTAGACCCATTTCATACATAGCGTATAAGATACGTCTATGAACTGGCTTTAAACCATCACGAACATCAGGAAGAGCACGATCAGTAATAACCGACATAGCGTAATCTATGAACGATTCTTTCATTTCTTTACTTATTTCAACGTCAACTACATTAATATGTGGATTTTTTATTTCTTCTTCTGGCATAATAATTAATTTGTATATTCTACTGGTATTAAATCTATAACTTTATCTGGTGTCTTTATTTCTGCCTCCTTTTTAGGTAATGAAATACTACCAACGCTTGCACTTACATTCTTATAAGTATCAGAAATTGTTTTTCCAAAAAGAGCAAAAGGTTTTACCGTCTCTTCTATAGGGACAGAATTTCCTTTACTAAATTTGTAACCCAAACTACTTACCCAAATAACTCCAACTAAAGACATTGCAACAACAAGAGATCCTACAAGTATTTGCTTACGGGCACTTTCAGTCTTAGATTGTATTTTTTTTATATATTCACGCATATAATTATAAAAATTATGATGATAATACGACAACTTCTCCTTCCCGACCAACCAATTCTTTTGCTTTAATTGTTAGCTTTTCGATTGGAGTTACTTTTTCTTGTCCAGCTTCTTTTAAGAAAGCTTTCAGAGTCTTCTCATCATAATCCATAGGTATAATTATCTTAGGCTCAAGAGTCACAGCAAGCTTGTAAGCTTCTACGGGATCAAGTAAATCATTATTACCGATTGGGACGAAAAGTATATCTGGAGACTCTATTTGTCCACGAATATTTGAATTAAATTTATTATCAGATACAGCACCAAGAAAACATAGAGAAATATTTTCAATAGAAAGAGAATATATAGTATTGATGTATTTTTTACCACC
>JBGSQV010000021.1:0-3517 GCA_041737855.1 Minisyncoccia bacterium
CTATTACTTCTCCTTTTTGAACTTCAAAATTGATATCTTTCAGAGCCCAGAATTCTTCTTTTTTCTCTAACCCAGTAATTTCTTTTGCTTTTCTTTTTAGGAAAGCAAAAGGGTTTTTAAATGCATTGGCCATAATATCACGAAGAGCAACATAGCCACCTCTTTGGTGCGTTATATTGTATTTCTTACTTATATTTTTTACTGTAATTATTGGTTCCATATTTTTATATTATATCTGCAAAATAACGCTCTGTCTTTTTGAATGTATAAATACCGATAAGCATTAAGACTAATGTTCCTAATAGTGAAGTAAGTACAAGAGTCCAGTTTAAAACAGTTGTTCCAAGTAGTGCAGCTCTGGCACTTTGTATAACTCCCATCATTGGGTTGAAAGCAAGTAGCCAAGAATATTTGCCAGCGATAGAAGCAGGGTATATGACAGGAGTGACAAACATAAGTATTTGAATAAAGAAAGGTAATGCATATCTGACATCTCTGTATTTAACATTTATAGAAGCAAGGAAAAGACCAAGACCAGTAGAAGCCATAAATGTAATGAAAAGAAGTAGAGGGAGAATGAGTAATCCTACTATATTTGGAGTGTAGCCGTAATAAATCATCATTCCTACGAGGATGACTGCAGCAATAGCAAAGTCTATGAATTTGGTGGCAACAGAAGCAAGAGGGAGGAGTAGGCGAGGGAAGTACACTTTTGTAATTATAGCCTGGTTTGTGATGAGTACATTACTTGTATCTGAGAGAGCTGTTGAGAAGAACTGCCAGAATAGAAGACCTGTGTATACAAAGATAGGGTAAGGTACTCCATCGGATGGGATTTGTAATAATCCTCCGAAGAAAACAGAAAAAACAACCATCGTTATGAATGGTTGGAATATTGCCCATAGCGCCCCGATCGCCGTCTGTTTGTAGCGAACCTTAAGATCACGCCAAGTAAAAAAATATAGTAATTCTCTATATTCCCAAACTTCCTTTAAGTCAGAAAAACTAAAGATTTTCTTTGGTTTTATAACGGTCGTATGAGTATTGCTCATTTAATTATACTAGCATTTTTTAGTGCTATTTTCCATCTCTAATTTTTCTTATTATCTCTGTTGTTGATATTTTATCAAAGTCTAAATTCTTGGGTAAGACTACATACTCTGCACCTATTTGTTTACAAAGGGCTATTTTTTGCTCGGCATATTTATCGTCTTCGGTGACCACAAGATAGTCAGGCTTGATTCGGAGGAAATGCTCTTTGAAGTCCATCCCAAGCTCTTCCAAGTAGTCGCCCATGACTACTTCGTCTATCATGCGGAGGGATTCTAGTATTTTTCTCTTATGGTTCTCTGGAATTGAAGACTTTTTGTGCTTGTGAAGTTCGAGTGATGCATCTCCAGCAAAAGAAACAATAAGATAATCACCAAGACTTTTTGCTTGGTTGAAGAATTCAATATGGCCTCCGTGGAGGATGTCGTAGCATCCTGAAACAAAAACTTTTTTTATTTTTTTATCTTCCATATAAAGTTATTTTAGCATAAAACCAGAAATTTTAGAGGGACGACCTCTCATTCAGTAGAATGACCTACTGGGTGGGGCCACATGAGGTCAGACCTCTAAAATTTCTTATGTGTAAAATATAACTGATTTATCTCTAACGGGATTAATGAGTGAAAATTATTTGTATTGTTCTGGCGACTATTCCTGCGTCTATAAATATATTTCTGTTCTTAATATAATATAAATCATATTCAAACTTTTCTTTTGAGCTGACTACAGTGTTTGCATAGTAGTACTTGATCTGAGCCCAGCCTGTGAACCCAGGGCGGATGATATGGCGGAATGAATAGTAGGGTATCTCTTTATCAAGCATGCTTACGAACTCTGGTCTCTCGGGGCGAGGGCCAACAAGGGATAGATCGCCCTTTATGATGTTTACCATTTGGGGAAGCTCATCTATATGTAGCTTGCGGATAACCTTGCCAATAGGCGTCACACGGGCATCATTTGAGCCTGTAGACCACACAGCGCCATCTTTCTCGGACTCTGGTATCATAGAGCGCAATTTGTATAATTTGAATATTTTGCCATTTAAACCCACTCTATCTTGAGTGTAGAATACTGGGCCTTTGTCGGTGAAATATATAATGATAATGCTGACTAAGACGAAAGGAGAAGTGACGATGAGTAGGGTTACTGCAAAGATAATGTTGGCGATAAATATTGCGATACTATATGCAATATTTTTCTCTATTTTAATATTCTCAATGATAAAAGAGATATCGATGTACTCTACTGGAATTTTGTATAAATATTTCTCATAAGCTTTCGCTGTATCTATGATCTCGATACCTTTTTTGTAGAAATCTAGAATGTTTTGATTTTGATCTTCATCTTTCTTGTCTAGGATAATAATAAGATTTTTTGTATTTTTTAGATCAGAATTTATTCCGTTTATACTACTGAAATGGCCGATACTTTGAAGACCAATCTGTGGATGAAGAGAGGTAGCTTTCTCTATCTCAGAGAGATAAGGTGAGTCGCCAATGAAGATGACTGGCTGGGTTATTGTATTTGAGAATATGTTGTATATAACTCTTCGAAAAATGAAAGAGAAAATACCAAAACCTATAGTCTGGATTACCAAGTTTACTTTTGGAGAGATACCAAATATAGGAACGAAGTAGAAAAGAAGTATCCCAACTACGAAAGAGAGAACGATGGCCATAATCCACCTTTTCAAATAGGGGATGGTGGGTTTGATAGAGAACAAGTCGTAGAGTCCAAAGACATAGAAAATAAGAACCCATACAAGGTAGAGGATAATAAAAGGGATAGTGTGAGTATTTAATGCATATAAATATTCACTACTATCAAAACGGATAAAAATAAGGAGTAGGAAAGATAAGAAGAAAGACAGGAAATCCCCAAATACTATAATCAGGATTCTATTCATATTTGATTATTTTAGCATAAATAATGGGAAAAGGAGAGATGTAAGAAGGGTTAGCTAGAAAGAGGTACAACCTCTGAAGAATAAGAAAGCACCAATCACTTTAGTGATTGGTGCTCTGTTTTTTATTTCTTTTAAAGAGAAGTTTTGTATTTATTCAATGCTTTTTGCAATAATCCATATTGGTATTGCATAAATTGTATACAAATTTCGTTGGCTGTTTTTGAACCGAGAAATTTATTAAACTTTTCTTTGTTAAACATTTGATCATCTGTAAGAGGTTTCCTCTGGCGAATGAGATGCTTGGCTACTATTTCATCTTTTGTTGTTGTAAAAGTAATATCAAGGAGTTCCTTGTCACATTCTTTCACACAAATAAAAATGGTACTTTGAGAAGGAATTTTACCTTTTTGTGCACGGTTCCATCCACGTTTGGATCTTTTTATATTTTCCAAAAAATGCTGTAGATCATCCAAAAATTTTTGATTTTTTCCATCAGGGAAAGATAACTTATCCAGAAGATGAAAATCTTCCAAAGTTGTTGTTTCCCAAAAGAATTCTACA
>JBGSQV010000045.1:0-3626 GCA_041737855.1 Minisyncoccia bacterium
GACCATCTAGAAGTACTGCGTCAACATTGCGAACATCAACTCCGGTACGATGGTCTTTGACCATCTTATAAGGATTGAGTACATATGAGCGAATTTGATTACCCCACTCTATATCCGTGGTTTTTGTTGGGGATAATCCAGCCTTTTCTTTTATACTATCTTCTTCTCTTTTCTTATAAAGCTTCCCTTTTAGTATTTCGATAGCTCGGACGCGGTTCTGCTCTTGTGAACGCTCAGTAGTAGCATGCACAGACATATTGGTAGGTATATGAATAACCCGAACTGCTGTCTCACGCTTGTTTACATTCTGCCCACCTGGGCCACCAGACTTTGAAAACTCAATTCTTAAGTCCTCAGGAGGTATCTCAATAGTTGAGTCATTTATCAAAAGCTTGGGAACAACTTCTACGAGAGAGAAAGAAGTGTGGCGAAGAGATTTGGCATTAAAAGGAGAAATGCGAACAAGGCGATGAACACCAGACTCATTCTTGAGAGTACCATAAGCCCCCTTACCCACAACTTCGATAGAAATATTTCTATACCCACCTACATCATTCTTGTTCTCATGAATAAGATTTACTTGCCAGCCTTTTCTCTCTATATACTTCATGTACATACGAAGAAGCATTGCGGAAAAGTCTTCAGAATCATCCCCTCCTGCACCAGAAAGAATAGAGAGTATTGCATTCCCTTTATCATATTTCTCTGCACCAAGTAATTCGTCCTTGAGATCAGATATTTTTTTTATAATACCTTGAGCATTTACTTTATCAGTCCAGAAATCTGTCTGATTCATCTGACTTTCAAGACTTTCTATCTCTTTTTTTATTTCTTCTGTATCTAACACCATCTTTATATCATACCAAAATATGAAATTTTTTAGAAATTGGGCAAAAAAATAAGGTTTACTAAATAAATAGTAAACCTTATCATTATTATTGTGATGATTAGAATAAATCTGGAACAAAACCAGTCACTAATCCACCATAAGCACATCCTTGATGTTTGTTTCTAGAGTTAAGCTCTATAAACCTACTCTCGTTTCCAATATCATGTAAAGACGTTAAAGTGATTACATTAGTAAATGAACCATCCCCTTTTGGAGAATATTCACTCCCAGTACCAATACTTCCAAGTTCATTGAAGACTGAGTATCGTAACGGATTAGTCAGAGCCATACACCCTAAAGCCATAGCATCTAACCCAAATTCATTTTGAAAATACTCTTCTGAACCAAAATTTGCAGACTCACCTCTACGACAAATGCCATGCTGAGCAGCAATAATCAAAATATTTCCTGGTTGTTTTTCTTCAATTAAATCTAAACAACTTTTGGTTCTTTGATTTTGCTTAAATTTTTCTGGAACTATTTCTTCAGGAAAATAAATAGTTCCTCTAGTTTGAGCCAATTTATCATAAATCTTCTTTGTAGATTCACAATAGCTCAAAGATGGATCTGCGATATCCATAGAAAGAGAAGACCTTTTTACAAAAGCGTGCAATGATACATCTTTTATAAAATCAGCAGGAACAAAACTTCCCAACGAAGGAAAATCTTTTGCCATAGCCAATGCATTTTTAGGATCAAAATTAAAATATTTTGCCAATAAATTAATCTGATCAATTATATGCCTTGGTTTAAAATCACTTGGATAACCATAGTGTGATTTTACCCAAGGAGAAAAATACTCTTCCTTTAGTGGAAGATTGCCGAATCTGTTCATTTTTTCTTCTTTTTTAATTAAACATTTATTTTTATACATTATATCACGAAATATACGTTTAAGCAATAGCCTATAATATATACGTTTATTTTGCTATTGAGCCCTATTTTTGATAAACTACTTATATTACAATGTTTTCTTAATTTAAATTTCTAATGAATATAGCAATCTTGGGTTATGGTCAAATGGGTCAAAAAGCAAAAGAATATGCTCTTATTCGTGGACATAAAGTTGAGAATATCATCGACCCTATCAGTACAGAGGCAACTCATAAAAATATAAAAGATGCTGACTTAAGTAAAGTAGATTTAATTCTAGATTTTTCTTCAGGTAAAGCTGTAACAGAAAACGTACAAACAGCTGCATCTCTTCATAAGAATATTGTAATAGGAACAACTGGGTGGTATGAGCAAATGGATGAAGTGAGAAAAATAGCAGAAGATAATAATATAGGAGTATTGTGGTCTGCAAATTTTTCTATCGGAGTAAATATGTATTTTAAAATAATAGAAGAAGCTTCAAAACTTATAAATGAATATGATGAATACGATATCTGGGGTAATGAACTTCACCACAATAACAAAGTTGACTCCCCATCTGGTACTGCAAAAGAAATAGCAAAAATATTACTTGAGAACATCGATAGAAAAACTGAAGTTGTGTACGATAAACTAGATAGAAAAATAAACCCAAACGAAATACACTTTTCATCTACTCGAGGAGGACCTGTAAATTTCAGCCACACACTAGGATTTGATTCTGCTTCAGATACTATAACTCTCACACATAATGCAAGAGACCGGGGTGGTTATGCTCTCGGATCAATAAAGGGAGCTGAGTGGCTAGAAGGTAAAAAAGGATTTTTTAATATGAAAGATTTTTTAAATAATAAATAATTTAAACAATATGAATACACAACAATACAAAGGAGTTTGGACAGCATTAATAACACCATTCCAAAAAGATGGAAGCATCGACTGGAATTCTTTCGATAAACTTATAGACAAACAAATAGAAGCTGGGGTTACAGGAATTGTAATCTGTGGAACTACTGGAGAATCCCCTACTATTACAGACTTTGAATGTATCAAACTTGTAGAAAGAGCTAAAGAAAAAACTGAAGGTAAATGTTTCCTAATGGTAGGCACAGGGACAAATAGTACAATGAAATCAATAGAGAGGACAAAGTACGCAAATGCTGCTGGAGCTGATGTGATAATACTAGTAAATCCTTACTACAATAAACCAACTCAAAAAGGATTATATTTACACTTCAAAGCAATAGCAGAATCCACAAACCTACCAGTAATTCTTTATAATATAAAAAGTAGAACGGGAGTTAATATAGAAACTTCTACATTGTGTCGTCTTGCGAATGAAGTTCCCAATATTATTGGAGTCAAAGAAGCATCTGGGGACTTAGAGCAAATAAAAGATGTCTGTGAACAAAAGCCCGATAATTTCATAGTCTTATCCGGTGATGATAATATAACTTTTAAAATAATGAAAGATTGTGGAGTAAGTGGAGTAGTTTCTGTCTCTTCAAATATAATTCCAAACGAAATCGTTAAAATGGTAAACTTGGCTCTTGATAATAAAATGATAGAAGCTGAAGAAATTAACACAAAACTTGAAAGTTTATTTAAAATATTATTTATCAAAACAAACCCTATCCCTGTAAAATATGCAGCTTATGAAATGGGTCTATGTGAAAATGTATACAGACTTCCATTGTGTGAGATAGAAGAAGAAAATGGAAAAAAAGTAAAAGAATTATTAATGCAGATGAATCTAATAAAATAAATTTACTCGTTGAGAGGTCCAACCCCTAGCTGGCTTCGGGGGTTGTACCTCTAAAATGAGGAGAAAAAATAAATTATGAACATAACAAAATCAAACAAA
>JBGSQV010000058.1:0-8560 GCA_041737855.1 Minisyncoccia bacterium
CTGGAGTTGGAAAAACTGTTGTTATCCAAGAGCTCATTCACAACATCGCTTCTAACCACGGAGGATACTCAGTATTCGCTGGAGTTGGAGAGCGTACTCGTGAAGGTAACGACTTATATCACGAAATGAAAGAATCCGGAGTACTTCCAAAAGTTGCCATGGTGTTCGGACAAATGAATGAACCACCTGGTGCTCGTCTACGTGTTGCTCTTTCAGGACTTACAATGGCTGAACATTTTCGTGACCAAGAAGGTAAAGACGTGCTCTTCTTTATAGATAATATTTTCCGCTTCACTCAAGCTGGATCTGAGGTATCAGCCTTGCTTGGACGTATTCCATCAGCGGTGGGTTACCAACCAACACTTGCAACAGAAATGGGAAACTTACAGGAAAGAATTACTTCAACAGACAAAGGTTCAGTTACTTCCGTGCAGGCTGTTTATGTGCCAGCTGATGACCTTACTGACCCAGCTCCAGCTACAACATTCTCTCACCTTGACTCTACTGTTGTTCTTAACCGTTCATTATCTGAACTTGGTATTTATCCAGCTGTTGACCCACTAGACTCTTCATCAACAATTCTTGACCCACACATTGTAGGTAAAGATCATTATGAAGTTGCTCGTGAAGTTCAAAGAGTTCTACAGAAATACAAAGACCTCCAAGACATTATTGCAATCCTAGGTATGGAAGAACTTTCTGACGGAGATAAAGAACTCGTATCTCGTGCAAGAAAAATTCAAAAATTCCTTTCTCAGCCATTTTTCGTTGCTGAACAATTTACAGGACGCTCTGGGGAATACGTACCACTTGCAGAAACAATCAGATCTTTCAAAGAAATACTTGAAGGTAAACATGATGATAAACCAGAAAATGATTTTTACATGCGAGGTGCAATGTAATTTATAATTAATAATTACGAATTAAGAATGAGTAAAAAACTACAACTTAAAATAGTAACACCAGAAAAACTAATCTTAGAAGAATTAGTTGATTCTGTGACAATACCTACAACAGAAGGGGAGATTACCATCTTACCTGATCATGTTCCCCTTATTGCATCAATTGCATCTGGAGATATTGTAGCTATAGCAGATGGAGAACATATACCGATGGAAGTTGTTGGTGGTTTTATTGAAACAAGAAAAGAAGAAGGGGTAACAACAGTTACAATACTAGCAGACTTTGCAGAACACGTTTCTCTTATTTCAGAAGTTGAAATAGAAAAATCTAAAGCTCGTGCAGAAGAACTCAAGAAACAAGCCGAGAATAATGAAGTTGTTGATTTCAAACACTTTGAGACAGAGCTTGAACGTTCTCTAAATAGAATCCGAGTTGCTGATAAATGGAGAAGTAGAAAGTATAGAAGATAATAAAAGTCCCTTTCGATTAAAATCGAAAGGGACTTTTTTAATTTTCAAAATAAATCTTAAGATGAAGAATGAGACAACTCATATACATCCTCAAAGTCATTTTTAAAACAATTTAGAGAAATAATTTTTATTCCTTTTCTAATTTGTTTTTTTACGTTTTTATAAAACTCATGTGGTACTCGTACTGTGTAAGTTTTAACACCATCTTTTATCGTTAGAACATAATGATGGATAAAAACAGGTTCATTGTAAGAAGCAAATGTTAAAACATCAAAGTTACCATAATTAAACACCGGGATAAATAATGGTTCATACTTATCTTCAGTCTTAACAATTACACCATTTATTTCCTCCGATGAACCGTTCAGAAAATCTAAAAAATTTTCCCAAATTTTGTTCAAATTTTCTGATATCCACCAAAGAAAATTGAAAGGGTAGACGATGCAACAAGCAACAATAACAGCTAAAATTGCTATTGAAATAATGAGAATACCTATTAAGGTATAAAAAGAGTAATTTAAAATCTTACCCAAAAATTTTAAAAATTTCAATAAAAGATTTTTTACTTTCTCTAATAAAAAACTAATAAAATCTAGGGTAATAGCCCAAAGATTAATGTGCTCTGTTTTCATAATGCTAAATTTTAGTATTTATTTAAGGAAATTTATTTAATTATACTACTACATATAAAATCAGTCAATAGTGGTTATATACAGTTATTGATATAATTATTAAATATGACTCAAGATCAAGCGTTCAATATAATGAAAACTGGAGTAAATGTTTATCTCACAGGAAGTGCTGGAAGTGGAAAAACATATCTATTAAATAAATATATACAATATCTACAAGAACATGATGTCTCAATAGCTGTCACTGCTTCGACTGGTATCGCTGCTACTCATATGAACGGCATGACAATTCACTCTTGGTCTGGAATTGGAATTAAAAATTTCTTAGGAGAGAAAGAACTTGATCAACTAGAAGAAAAGAAGTATCTCTGGAAGCGTTTTGAAAAAGCAAGAGTGCTTATCATCGATGAAGTCTCTATGCTCCATGCTAGCCAGCTCGACATGGTTGAGAAAGTTTGCCGAAGATTTAAAAGAAATGATAAACCTTTCGGAGGATTACAAATAATACTCTCTGGTGACTTCTTTCAACTACCACCGATAAATAAAGTAAACGATGAGAATGAAAGTGGTATGATTTTTAACAGTAATTCTTGGCAAATATTAAATCCAGCAATCTGCTATATAGAAGAACAGCACCGTCAGGATGATGATGTACTCACAGAAATCTTAAATACAATTCGTAGTAACGATATGGGCGAAAAACATTATGAATTATTAAAAGGGCGTATTGGAGTAAACCTTGGTAACAATATAAAACCAACAAAACTTTATACTCACAATGTAAACGTTGATGATATAAATAACATTGAACTTTCCCAAATAGAAAATGAGGAAGTAGTTTCCGATATGACTTCAAATGGACCAGAGAATTTAGTTGAGATACTTAAGAAGAGTTGCATCGCTCATGAAAAATTAAGATTAAAGATTGGGGCTGAAGTAATGTGTATCAAAAATAATTTCGAGGAAGGATACGTAAATGGATCAAGAGGTAAAGTTATAGACTTTGTAAAAGAAAATGGAAATCCAATTATTGAGCTTTATAATGGTAAAAAAATAACATTAAAACCAGAAATGTGGGCAATAGAAGAAGATGGTAGGGTTAAAGCTTCTGTATCTCAAATACCCCTACGTCTAGCTTGGGCTATAACTATCCATAAGAGCCAAGGAATGTCCCTAGATAACGCTGAAATAGACCTTACACGCAGTTTTTCATATGGAATGGGATATGTTGCACTTTCTAGAGTGCGAACCCTGGAAGGCATAAGTTTGGTGGGTTTTAATAATGAATCACTTCAGGTTGACCCTAAGGTTTTAGAGTTTGACCAAGACTTAAAAAATCAAAGCTTTCAAAATGAGTTACTATTTAAAAAACTAAAACCAGATGAACAAAAAAATCTAGAAAATGAATTTATTACAAAAATGGGTGGAACAATAAAAGGAGATAAGAAAATAAAACGTACCAAAATTATTGATACAAAAATTTCTACTGTTTTAATAACAAAAGAATTACTAGATAAAGGTATGACAATAAAAGAAATAGCGAAGGAGAGAGATCTAACACAAGGAACTATTACTCATCACATAGAGCAAATAATAAAAGAGTATCCGGAAACTATAATCTCACATATAAGACCATCTCAGAAAAATATAGATATCGTAAAAAAGATAAATAAAAAGTTGAAAGGGGAAGAAATAGGCAAATTAAATCCCATAAAATTGATACTAGAAAAAGAAGGTCATAATATGACCTTTGAAGAAATTCGTATTGCAAAATTATTTATATAAAAATAAAAAATTAACGATATTTTTCACGCCAATTATAATCTTCGTCTTCATCATCAGATTTATCTACGATAGGAGAACCGCAATTCTGACAAATCTCATCATAAGAACGTAATCCACAACGAGGACAAATGGGATCCTTGGTTTCTTTCTCTGTATTTTCATTATTTTCTTCTTCCATGTGTATATAATACCAAATAATTTATTTTTAGAAAATAGCCCATCTTGATTACAATTTAATAAAAGTAGTATAATATACGCATTATTAATAATAATCGATCTTAAAAAATTCTATGGCAAAAGGAGTAAGTCACAAGAAAGAAGTAAAGAAACCAAAGAAAGCTAAGAAGTAGTTACAAGCACCCTGATTAATACTCAGGGTGCTTTCGTAACATTGGGAAATATTATCTTTTGTTATATAATACAAGGATAAGATATCATTAATACATAAAACTAATATATGGAATCAGTAACTAAAATAATAGCAACAATAGGACCCGCAAGTGATAGAAAAGAAATTATATCTAGTATGATAGAGCATCGTATGGATATAGCTCGTTTGAATTTTTCTTGGGGTACTCACGAATGGCACAGAGATATCATAAAAAATATCAGGGAAGAGGCATCTAAAAATAGTTTAACTATACCTATCATCCAAGATTTATCTGGACCAAGAGTTCAAGAAGGTGGTGAGCACCATTTTGGAGGTAAAGAAAATCAAGAAGTAATAACAGATAAAGATAAAAAAGATTTAATATTTGGAATAGAACAAAAAGTAGAATACGTCGCATTATCATTTGTTGGAAATGCGTCAGATATTATTGAATTAAAAAATCTTATAAAAGAAAAAGGTGGTAATCAAAAAGTTATAGCAAAAATAGAAAGAAAAGTAGGATATGAAAATCTTCATGAAATTATAAAGGAATCTGATGGGATAATGGTAGCTCGTGGTGACCTCGGACATGAATTTCCTCTTGAAGAAATACCATTCATACAGCACCATATTATAAAAGAATGTAATAAAGCTGGAAAAATGGTTATAGTAGCAACTCAAATGCTTCTATCTATGGTAAATAGCCCCACTCCTACCAGGGCTGAAGTCTCAGATGTAGCTTATGCAATACTCGACGGAGCAGATGCTGTCATGCTTTCAGAAGAATCAGCAAAAGGTAGCTACCCGGTAGAAGCAGTCACTATGATGGAGAAAATCGCCCTAGTCGCAGAAAGACACCACGCTATAATTAAAATTAATTAAAAATACAAATGTCTAAACATATTTATATCACAAGAAAAATACCAGAATCAGGACTTTCTCTACTAAGAGAAAAAGGGATAAGTTTTGATATGGGAAAATCTAAAATCCCTCCAACAAAAAAAGATCTTATAAAAGCATTGAAAAAGAAACCGTACGATGGAGTTATTTCTTTTCTTACAGACACCCTAGATATGGATGTTTTTGAGGCTTGTCCAACTGCTCGTATTTTCGCTAATTTTGCTGTTGGTTTTAATAATGTAAATATAGAAGATGCTAAAGAGATGGGAGTTCAAGTATCGAATACTCCTGGAACTTCAAATACAGCAGTTGCAGAACACACAGTGGCTATGATGCTTGCCCTTACCACACGCCTAGCTGAAGGGGATAGATTCATGCGTAAGGGTAAATATAAAGGTTGGGATCCAGACTTACTTATAGGTACAGATTTAAAAGGTAAAACTATTGGTTTAATTGGTGCTGGTCAAATTGGTACTGAGGTTGCTAAAATTTTACATTATGGTTTTGGTTCAAAAATTATATACAGTGATATTGCTCCTTGTGTTCAATTAGATGAAATAGAAAATACAACAAGAAAAACTACTGAGGAAATTTTATGTGAAGCAGATATTGTGTCGCTACATGTTCCACTTCTTCCAAGTACAAAACATCTAATAAACAAACAAAGTCTCGCCACAATGAAAAAGACTGCATTTTTAATAAACACATCAAGGGGTGGTGTTATAGACGAGAAAGAATTAGTTTATGCACTAAGAAAAGATATCATAAAAGGTGCAGCTCTTGATGTGTATGAATTCGAGCCAAAGCTTACAAGAGGCCTAACTAGACTACCAGACGTAATATTGACCCCACATATTGCCTCAGCTCGCCAATCTGCTCGTGACCTAATGGCAGAGATCGCAGTCAAAAATATTATATCCGTAATTGAGACAGGTAAAGCTATAAATAATATTATAAAGTAACAAAAAAGCCTTATAAAATAAGGCTTTTTTGTTACTTGTATTAACATAGTATTCATACTACAATTATAATATGAGAAAAAATATAAAATATAGCATATCGTCATTTGTCATAATATTATCATTAATGTTAGGTTATGTTGCTTATGCAGAAGATGCAACAGACCAAAGTGAGAATAAAATGCCTGTTATTAATCCTATAAATGCAAAATTAGGAGAAATGAACAAGCAAAGAGAAGAAAATAGAGCTGAATTACAAGACGCAATGGAAGGTATAAAAAATGAAATTCAAGCTAAAAGAGGGGAGTTGCAGCAAAATGATGCAGAGGTAAAAAATAAAATAGAAGATCAAAAGAAAGAAATAGATCAAAGTAAAAATGAACTTGATAATAAAATACAAGAAATTAAAAATGAAGGTTTAAATAAAGAAGAAGCAAATCAAAAAATAAATGAGTTGAGAAATGAATTTCAAAATAAAAGAGAAGAAGCTAAGGGTATGATAGAAGAGATGGTTAAAAACATCCAAGAAAATCGTGATCAATTCAGATTAGAATTTCAAGCCAATAAAGAAGACGCGCAGGCAAAGATAGCTGAAATGAGAGTTAAATTTCAAGAAAATTTAAACAATATAAAAAACGAAGTTAAAAAAACAGCAACAGAAAATATTGTAAATAAAATACAAGAATTGAATGTTAAAATGACAAACAATTTTTCAGATAAAATAGATCAGATTGAAACAGTACTAGTAAGTATCGAGTCTCGTATTAGTAAAGCAGAAAATAATGGATTAGATACTGTAGCAGTTAAGGCCAAAGTAGAAAAATCAAAAGTTGCTATAGAGTCAGCAAGAACTGCAATATCAACTCAAGCAGGTAAAGTGTATGAGGTAGATATTACAGATGAAGCTAAACTAAAGACTGAAATGACAACACTTCGTAATACATTCAGTGTTGATATGAAAGCAATTAATGCTTTAATAAAATCAGCCCACGAGGCAGTAAGTAATACTGCTACAACTCTAGCAAAGATACCTAATATAGATAATGTTGTAGAAGAAACTACAAAAGTCGAAGACACTACTACTAATAATCAATAATAAATTTTATGGAAAACAATATAGAAAACAATATGGAAGCTACTGATAATAAAATAATTGCTGTAAAGAAAAATAATAAATTAATGACTATGATAGTTATAATTATCGTACTTGCAGTTCTTGCTATTGTCGCACTAAAAACAAACGAGAAAAAAGAAATCGTACCTCTAACTCAATCTGAAATAGATTTAAACAAAGCAGCTACTATTGATACAACAGCAGCTATAAATACAAGTATAGATAGTATTGATACAACAGATACAACAGACGCAAACTTACAATCAGTAGATCAAGAATTACAAAATCTTTAATCTATTTAAAATAAAAATCCTCCATTTGGGGGATTTTTATTTTAGTAGAAATTTAAATTTTATAAAGTTATAATATAAACATGGAACCATTAGCATCAAAAATCAGACCCAAAAAACTATCCGAATTTATAGGGCAAGTTCACCTTGTTGGCAAAAATAAGCCTCTTTCTACTGCTATTTTGAAAAAGCACATATTTTCCTTTATTTTATGGGGTCCTCCAGGTGTAGGCAAGACTACTCTCGCTCGCATATATGCGAAATCTCTCAATGCTGACTATCATGAACTTTCAGCAGTTTCTGCAAGTAAAGATGATATCAGACAAATTGTAGATACTGGAATAAAAGGAACAGGGGAGCTTCTTGGTCCTAAAATTCTTTTTCTTGATGAAATACATAGGTTCAACAAAGCTCAACAAGACTTCTTATTGCCATACGTAGAGAGTGGTAGGCTTGTTTTAATAGGAGCCACAACCGAAAATCCAAGCTTTGAAGTTATACCTGCGTTACTTTCAAGATGTAGAGTTTTCATCCTCGAAGAATTTAAAGAAGATGAAATGAGAAAAATAATTAAAAGAACTGGTTACTCAATGAAAAAAGATGCTTCCGATTGGCTGATATCTATAGTTGGTGGTGATGCTCGTCAGGCGATTACAATTATTGAGAATACTGTATCATTATACAAAGAAATAAATATAGAGAATTTTAAAAATACTCTTCAAACAAAATTTCTTCGTTATGATAAAAAAGGTGATGAACATTACAATACGATAAGTGCTTTCATAAAAAGTATGCGCGCAAGCCAACCAGATGCGGCTCTTTACTATATGAGTCGAATGCTTGATGCAGGAGAAGATCCTAAGTTCATAGCGAGACGAATGGTAATATTTGCTTCAGAGGATATAGGATTGGCATTACCGACAGCGCTTGTAGTTGCCAATGATGTATTCCGAGCTGTTGAGATACTAGGTATGCCTGAATGCGGCATAAACCTTGCACATGGTGTCGTATACCTATCACAAGCACCAAAAGACAGAAGGTCTTATGAGGCTTATCAAATGGCTCTTGAGGACATCAAAACATATGGTAATCTACCAATACCACTGATAATTCGTAATCCAACGACAAAACTAAACA